>JAUPWK010000054.1 GCA_030916555.1 Patescibacteria group bacterium
GCCGTTGCCCATCACCGCGTAGGTGGTCGCGCCGTCATGTTGGCCGAGGATGCCGCCCGGGTACGCCAAGATCCAGTTGTCGTACGCGGTGGTCAGCCCGTCGATGGTCGTCTTGCTCGAGGCCAAGAACTTGAACTTGTGATCGCAGCCGCCGAACTCGCAGGCGTCCGTCGACAAGCGATCCTTTGAGTTGCCGATGGTACAGCCGGCGCCGCAGCTCCCACCGATATTTTGGGTTTATTTACATTGACCAGTAGACTTGTCGTACGCATCCCCAGAAGGGCAGATGCAGGCAGCGCCAGATAAATTACCGCCGCTACTTTCGCAAAGATTTATTATGATGTTTTGGTAATAGCCATAATCTCCGTACGGAAGACCGAGGGAGGCCTGAAAAGCATCACCGGTCGGACCTCCAATCTCACTTTGGCAGAAGCCGGTCCGCTTGTCATACATGTCCGCTTGGGTATTGGGATCGCCAACGGGGCATGTACAGCTAGCGTCTTTAAATTTTCCACCACTCAACTCACAGTTGTATTGAATTGGCCCTGTCATTAAAGAATTTTCTGTTGGTGTGGTGGGCGCGAAGCCGAAATATACGATTGCTGCCCCAATCGCAGCTCCAATTATCAGGATGACGGGATTTTTCATATTTTTTGAAAGCATATTCTACGATTTACAAAAACACCAGCCGTCTGGGCTGATGGTTTGTGGTAGGGGCTAGTGAACTAGGTTAGAACTTTAGAGATGGGAATGTGATGCTCAAATGGGCAATACATTGACAAAAACCGATTTTTTTGTTATATTAGTTAGTTCGATAACCTCTCAGCAGGAGCATACGACATGCGCATCTTCTGGTTTTCAGATGAAGAGGGAGCGTTCTGGAATGTGATCGCCGCCAAGAGCGAGGAACGGGCGTGGGAACTACTTGCCGCGCAGCAGGAAAAAACAGTAGAGCAGCTCAAGACGGACACAGAGCTCAACGCAGTCACGGAGATTGGCGATCGTGAAGGTAGGATCGCCACGATCTATCCTCACGAGGTCTACTTCGCGATCCGTGACGGGTTCGGTAGCGAGAACCTAGGACATCGTCGAAACATCTGAACCGCACCCACGCACCCCACAACACCGTAAAAGTCATCTCGCCAGATGCGAGAAAAAGACTTTGTCGGTGCGGTGGGGTCTTTCATTTGAAAAACAAAATACCAGCTACTCGGGTTGGTGTGTTTATGACAGGGGCAAGTCGGCAAATCTATATCGAAGCTTTTTAAAGGTAAGTTCGAGTTGTGCTTTGAGTTGGATTCTTCCGTTGCCGCCTTTTAAATATTTTTCACGTCGTCGTGCTTCGGATTCAATGAGATAAGCTTCGTAATAGATGAGCTCGAGTGGGCGTCGATTTACGGTGGCAGGCACTTCGCCCTTACGGTGGCAGGCAAAGCGTTCAATAATATTGGCGGAATAGCCGATATAAAGCTTGCCGTCTTTTTGACTGTAAAGCACATAGGTGAAAAACATATTGCTTCTAGTGTAAACAAAACCAGCCGCTTACGCGACTGGTTTTGGCTGCCGAGAGCATCTCGTACCGCTGGCGAAGTGAGTCGAGCTGAGCTCGATCACCTTCGCTCAGCTGGCAAGGTTTCCTCGTGCCGACGCTGAGCGTCGGCTCTTTGGTTTAGGAAACCGAGCTGAGCTCGGTGGCAGGGACGCAGGGGCTCGAACCCTGAATAACGGTTTTGGAGACCGTTGTGATACCATTTCACTACATCCCTAGAGATTTGAAACCGCCTTATCATGGGGCGGTTCTGTATTTACGAACGGTCGTACTATAGCTGAAAAGTATGGAGTCGTAAAGCATGCGGTGGTGGCTTGTCAGCAATCCCCAGTTATGCATATCATACGGCCGCAACCCAGGAGGTCTTCGTGTCACGTCTTGCGATCATCCCCGACGCTCGTATCCCGTACTACTGCCCCTACAAGGACTGCGGTCATCCGATCGCAGAGGAAGAGCGGGCACGCAAGACGCACCCGTTCCGCTGTTCGAACCCCATGCTCGAGAGGCCGCACCTCATTTTCATCTCTCCGAACCCGGTGAGCGTCCACATGCTGTTTGTTCGGCTCCCGGACGGGCGATTGGGCGTGTGCATGGGTCGGCGCGGCCTGAAACATGAACCGGCATACGGAAAGTGGTCGCTGCCGAGCGGTTTCATCGAGGCCGAGACCGGCTTTGAGGCCGCCCTCGACGAGTTCCGCGAGGAGCTGCTCGTGGACATCTCGAACATCCCGGTCGAGCACGTCGCGGAGTACTACGACGCGAGCACCTTCTGCAGCCTGCATTTCTATGCTGGTCTCTGGCCGCAAGCCGAGCCGCCGCCGCTTCAGATCACCCGTGAGAGCAGCGAGGTCAAGATCTTTCCGTTCGACGAGCTGCCAGAAGACCTGGCGTTCTCGTATCAGGCGGAGATCATTCGGCGCGTCGCGGCGCAGCACTTCGACAACAAGTTGTGAGGTTCACTGACCGGAGCTCCTCGTGGAGCTCCGGTCGTATCTTTTAAATACAACTCCGCGTGCTATACTTCGGTTAATATGCCGAGGAGGAAGGCAGTCAAGAAAAAGATCGTCAAAAGAACAAGAACTCCTGCGCCACGCATGGAGATTTTTCGAGCTAAGTTGAACAGAAGAAAATCATCAGCAGAACAGTTTGCGGATTTTTTGACGAATTCTTTTGGTACGGTTTGGTTTTTAAACGCGAACATGCTTGCGTTTCTTGCGTGGATCGTGCTGAATGTCGGGATTATTCCGGGCGTAAAGCCATTTGATCCGTATCCATTTGGCTTGCTCACCATGGCGGTTTCGCTTGAGGCAATCGGACTTTCAATCGTGGTTCTGATTAGTCAAAATCGCCAAGAAAAAATTGCTGATGCTCGTGAGGAGATCGACTACCAGGTAGATGTGCAGGCGGAAAAGCAGATTGCCGCCATGATGCGTATGCTTGAGCAGATTCGTCATCATTTGCACATTACTCATTTGCCAGATGAGAACACTTCTTCAAGCGCCGTTGACGTGGATGAACTTGAGGCGCGAGTTATGAACGAAATTGAATAACACTCACGAATACAAAAACGAGCCGTAACGGCTCGTTTTTGCTGGGTAGTGAAAACTTACTTCTTGTAACCTGACATGGCCTGAAGGATTTCAAGCGGTACAGTGAAGACGACAGTATTTGAGGCGTCAGAGCTAATGTCATTGATAGAGTTCAAGGTACGCAAGTGTAGGGCGCCTGGAGTCTCGGCTAGCATCTTGGCGGCCTTTGAGAGGTTTTCAGCGGCTACCACTTCACCTTCGGAGTTAATGATGACTGCACGGCGCTCACGCTCTGCCTCAGCCTGCTTGGCAATGGTGCGTACCATGTCAGGTGGCAAGTTGATGTCTTTTAATTCGACCGTAGAGACTTCAACTCCCCAGAGCTGAGTGTTCTCTTCGACGATTTTTTCAATCTTCTCTGACAGTGTTTGGCGCATGGTGAGAAGCTCATCGAGTGTGACTTCACCAACGACGTTGCGCATGGTGGTCTGAGCCAGCTGGAGCACGGCGTAACCTACATTTTCTACCTCAATAATCGATTTGGCAGCATCGTTAATTTTGTAATAGATAACTGCAGTAATTTTGGCAGATACGTTGTCCTTGGTAATGGCATCCTGTGCTGGAACTTCAACCGCCTTGGTACGGAGGTCGACTTTCTTCATGAACTGGAAGACAGGAACGACCAAGCGCCAGCCTGGATTCACCATGCCGGTATAGCGGCCCATGGTGAATTTAATTCCGCGTTCATACTGGTTGACTTGGCGAAGACAGCCAAGGAAAAGCACAATCACTGCCGCCGCTAGAAAGAATCCCATAGACGTTGCGTAATAAAGAATTGATCCATCCTAGGCTGGATGGGCCTCAAATTGCAAGAGGCGATTATCGAGTATCGAAAATGACCTCTTCAAGGAGCGAAGGAGCAGCCTGTTCATTTGCAATCTTAGCCAAATTCTCAAGTAGTGATAATCGAATTCCTAAGGCTTCGGTGAGTTTGACGAGACAAAAGAGACTGATAAAGCCCTCGCTTTCTAGATGCCCGTCGGCCCCGGTGCCAAGAGTGATGCCCACCATTTTATTGCGGGAGTGGCGGCTTTGTACGGTGGCAAAAAAATCACCAGCGCCTGCTAGACCAAGTACAGTTTTGCTTTTGCCTCCAAGAGCCTGAACGATAATCCGCATTTCGGTAAGTGCGTGCGCAAATAGTGCACCACGAGCATTCTCACCCATGCCAGAGCCCTCTGCTATGCCAAGACCTAATGTAAACGCATTCTTGAGCACGCCACAGAGCGCTACGCCGCGGGCGTCGCTTGTGACACTTAATTGGAGCGAAGTGTTTTTAAAGAGGCGCTTCCCAAGCTTTCGTGCTTCCGCAGAAGAACTTCCAAGGACTGCAGCCGTTGTTTTATTCGATAAGATATCTTCAGCCAGCATTGGTCCGCCTAAAATACCAAACGGATGACCGGGAAAAATTTCATAAAGTAATTGATCCATGGTTTTACAACTTTCTTTCTCAATTCCTTTCGTGAGTGAAAAGATAGCCGCCGATGGCTTCACGAAACGCGCAATGCTGAGAAGTGCGCCGCGTACATTCCATGACGGAACGCAGATAAAAATAACATCAGCGTCTGCCACGCTTGTTTCAAGGTTTGGTTGATCCGGGTATTTGGATGCATTTTTATCCCAGCCGATTACCTGAAGATCTGAACGTTGACGTAAAATATGCTGTAACGCATTCCCAATCTCTCCCATTCCAAGCAGCATGATTTTCATAGATACCGTAAGTATACGTGAATGTTTGACAATGAGCGACTTGCTTATAATACTGAATTCGTATGGACAACAATGAATTACAACGAGCATTCGGTGCGGGTGTGTTGGGTGCGCTGCTTGTGAATGTGGTGCTTGGGGCCGCAGCCTGGTCATATGTAGCCACTCCACAAGGACGTGATCAGGTTGCGGATTGGTTGGATGTGAAATCAACCGCCTTGGTACCGATTGTTGATTCCGCGGGTGAACATTCAGATATTGTGAATGTTGTGGAGGCTGCGAGTCCGGCTGTAGTTTCGATAGTGATCACAAAAGACGTTCCGATAATCGAAAAGTATTACGATCAGCAGACTGATCCGTTTGGCGGAATTTTTGGCGGTCTTTACCAAATCCCACAGTATCGACAAAACGGAACCGAAGAGAAGGAAGTGGGTGGGGGATCCGGCTTCTTAGTGACTGAGGATGGGTACGTGGTGACGAATGCACACGTCGTCAGTGATCCAGAAGCAAAATACACAGCCTTTTTAAATGATGGCTCAGAGTTTGCTGCAGAAGTCGTGGCTACAGATACGCTACTCGATATTGCTGTTCTGAAGATTGAGGGTAACGATTTTTCGTATTTGGAGTTTGGTGATTCAGCAGCAATTAAGTCAGGTCAGTCGGTAATTGCGATTGGAAATGCGCTTGGGGAATTTAGAAACACGGTGTCTGTTGGTGTGGTATCCGGATTATCGCGCTCTATCACGGCTTCGAACGGAAGTGGTGAATCTGAGCAACTTACAAATATTATTCAAACTGACGCAGCGATTAATCCAGGTAATTCTGGCGGGCCACTCCTTGATTTATCCGGACGAGTAGTAGGCGTGAACGTGGCGGCTTCGGCTGGCGGAGCGGAAAATATTGGTTTTGCTTTGCCTGCAAATGCCGTGAAAAATACGGTTGATTCAATCCGAGAAAATGGCCGCGTGATTCGAGCCTATCTGGGCGTTCGCTTTTTAACCATCAATGAGGCAATACAGAAACAGAATGGTCTTTCCGTTGATCACGGTGCTCTTGTGGTGCGTGGCAGTCAGGGAGAATTGGCAATTATTCCAGGCTCACCCGCAGATAAGGCGGGTTTGGAGGAGAACGATATTATTTTGAAGATCGAGAATGAGGAAGTGAACGAAGAGCATCCGCTCAATGTGGTGTTACAGCAATACAAGGTTGGTGATAAAGTAAAGTTACACATCTTGCATGATGGCGATGAAAAAGATGTGTATGCAACCCTTGCGGAGGCTCCTCAAAATGGGACAAAAAATGAGTAATTATGCGCAATATTCAATTTTTGGTGGCCGGTGTTTTTCTCATCACGTTCATTGTGGTGGCGACGCTTGTGTTTGAACAAGTATCGCCGCGGCCGGTGCCACCGGGGAATGGGGGAGTTATGGACGGTGATAGTGACGGCGAACATGAACCTGATGATGTTACAAGCGTGCAGGTGTTTTTTGGGAATTCCACGCTTGATCCAAACGTTGAGCATTGCGAGACGGTTTACTCTGTTTCGCGAACCGTTGCGGAGACGCCAGCTCTTCCGAAGGTGGCTTTGGAGGAGCTGTTGATGGGTGTCATGGCTCCGGAACTGGCGCAAGGATATTTTTCAAGTTTGCCCGCAGACGGGGAAGTCGAGAGCCTTGTGATCGCGCGTGGTGTGGCTACGGTGACCTTCTCAGAAAATTTTAAAAATGGATTAGCGGGTTCGTGCAAAGTAGCTGCGGTGAGGGCGCAAATTGAGCAAACCTTAAAGCAATTCGGAGACATCACGACGGTTGAGATTAAAATTCTCGGCGTGCCAGATGAAGAAGTTTTACAGCCATAGTTTTTGTCCCATGTGTATAACTTTCTTTTGCATTTTCTGGCCTGTGTTACGATTTTCCCCGTAAAAACGAATATTCATTAATCGAACACAGATATGTCAAAGCGCATGACCAAGTCACAGATCATGGCCGAACTCGCTACTCGCTGGAACGTTTCCAAGCGTGAGGCCGGTGAGATGTACGATGGCTTCGTAAAGCTTGCCTACGATGAGATTAAGCGCGCTGGTGAGTTCGTGATGCCAGGTCTTGGAAAGATGGCTAAGAAGCATCGCGCTGCTCGTCAGGGTCGCAACCCAGCCACGGGTGCTACCATCCAGATCCCAGCCAAGACTGTTGTAAAGTTCTCAGTTGCCAAGGCTGCTAAAGAGTCTTTGATGTAAACTGGTGCGATAAGTTAAAACCCCCTGACATTGTCAGGGGGTTTTTGCTATGTGGACAACTACGACTATATTTTTTGCCAGGATGCGGTAATCTGCGCAATAAACCTCTATTTATGAAAATTTTCACCTTATTCGGCGCTGCGTTTCTGTTAGGAACGGTTCTTGTTGTGCCACATAGTGCGTTTGCCGCTACGCGGACTTGGGACGGCGGGGGAGCTACGAATAATTGGAGTGATTGCATAAATTGGAGCGGTGACGTGTGTCCTGGAGCTTCTGATGTAGCTACTTTTAATGGTGCATCAACCAAGTCTGTGACTCTTGATGCAAACACTACTCTGCAGTCGTTGAATATCAATTCTGGTTACACGGGCACTCTTACTCAGGCGGCAAACTTATCATTGAGCCTAAATTTTAATCACGATACCCAGGATGGAAGTTTCCTTTGGTCGTCTGGCAAACTTTCATTTGTTGGGAGTTCTGCAGCGATCTGGAATTTGGATACGGGTGATGATTATTTTGGCGATGTTGAGTTGAATAAAAATAACGGCATCCCGGTTACTATCACGAGTAATGATGAGGTCTTCGTGTCTGGTGAGCTACGATTAACGAACGGTCAAATCCAAACAAGTCTCGTTGGAAATGCGTATTCGGCTGCTTTCAATGTTCAGGGGGACGTGATTCAGTCCGCGGGTTTTGACGGAATCAACGATGATACAACAAACTACACACATTTTGTGTATGTAGATTTTGGGAATGACGCCGCTGTTCAAACATACACAGTGAACGGTGGTATTGGTCTGTGGTTGCGTTTAGATTCAGTTGCAGATTCAAGTGATGCAATTGTTTTTGCCGCGCCAGGTGCGTTGACTGGTGTTCAGGCAACTCCTGGTTTTACCGGGAGCCTTCCGATCAATAATCTGAATGATTATCCGATTACGGTTTGGCATTGGCAGCAAGAGTCAGGTGTTTATGATGCAAGTAGTCAGTCGAGTTGGAGCTTCTCGGAATTTGTGGTTGCACCTGGAGCGAGTTTTGTAGCACCCGCACGCGTGACGGCGGTACTGAGCGGTAACTACGATTGGAACGTGGATGGCACCCAGATTTTTAATGATTTCGTGATAAACAAAAGTAATCTTGGCTCAATCCATTTGGGGCTTGGCGAAGATACGTTTGTAGTTTTGGGTGACCTTGAGTTAATTGATGGTGGCGTTTGGGATGGAGTTCTTGATGTTCGAGGCGACATCACTCAAGCTGCAAGTTATGAAGGTGGTGCTGGAGTTATTCAATTTGGCGATGATTTCGTAAGCCAAACGTACACCGTGAACGGTGGCGGTGCACAGACATTACGTTTTGATTCGTCTGCCGATGCAAGTGATAGTTTGGTGTTTGCCGCTGCGGGTGCGGGTGCAGTGGAAATTACGTCCGGGTTTAGCGGCACTGTTCCTGTTTTAAACCCACTTGATCTCACTCCATCATTCTGGGTGTGGAACCAGGCCGCCGGCACCTATGATGCAAGTGCTCAAAGTAATTGGAACATTGATGCCTTAACGATTTCTGGTGGTACTTTTGTGGCTCCAGATACTACTACAGCCTGGCGAGGAGCATCGACTTGGGATGTTAACGGTACTCAAATATTCAATAATTTAGTGGTTCGTCGGGACGGACTCTTTAGACCAGTTCTGTTAGCCGGTAACGATTCTTTGATCGTGAACGGTGATTTGAGTCTTTTGGACGGAAGATTGGAGTATCAAGTGGCAAATAGCACTGGCTCAGTTCGCGTTCGTGGTGATGTGGTCGTGGGGCCGCTGTGGGATGGCGGCGGCGTTGCGTTGCGTTTTATTGGCAATGCGGCACAGACTTTTGATCTGACTGGAGCTACGACCTTATTTGACGGCGACATTCTTATTAACAAGGCTGCGGGTCAAGTAACGTTGATGTCGGATTTGGTCATGGATTATGCAAATAGCAGTACCCAAGATCTCACCATTTTGGCTGGTACTTTGGATGTTGATCCTGTCGCGCATTATTCCATTAGTCTGAACGGCAACTGGACGAATTTTGGCACTTTTGTAGCTCAGGCAGGCACAGTTCATTTGATAGGTGGTACGCAGCGCATACTCGGCACTACGACGTTTTATCATTTAACAAAACAAACATCTGTGCCAGCAACTCTGGTGTTGGCTGCTAATCGAACACAGACTGTGTTAGGAGATTTGCGCTTTACGGGGCAGTCGACGGGATTATTAACTGTGCGGAGTTCGTCGAACGGCACTCAGGCAAGTCTTGACGCACAGGGTGGACGAACACTTGAATACGTACGCGTGCGTGACAATCGTAATTTGAATTCGACCTCGATGAGCTGCGGTATTGGTTGTGTAGATTTGGGCAATAATCTAGGCTGGGTATTTTAGGCTCTCATATGGGCGCATCGATGCGTTAAGTACTGCAATTTTAGGTGGTGTAGATTATAAAAAATCTCCAAATTTTGGAGGCTTTTTATGGTACAATAGTTATATTCTATGGGTCTGCACCGTTGGCTTTCAGGATTTGTTGGCGCATTTTTTGCGATCCTGTTTTTTGCTTGCGCGCATCCAGCCTTGGCGGTGACTCGGACGTGGGATGGGGGTGGCACTGACGGTGCCTGCGGAGGCCAGGCAGGAGACGGGAACAAATGGTCGTGTGCAGCCAATTGGTCGGGTGACACTATCCCGGGAGCTTCTGATGTGGCTACCTTTAACTCGACTTCAACGAAAAACGCCACCATTAACCAAGCTTTCTCCATTCAGACCATTAACATCAACTCGGGCTATACGGGTATTGTCACCCAGGCTTCTGACCTGACGTTATCGATCAACTTTACGCATAACACGACAAACGGTACCTACACCTGGTCTTCCGGAACGCTTACGTTTTCTGGCGGTTCGGCGGCTGCTTGGGATGTGGACACAGGTGATGACACCTTTGGTGCGGTAACCATCAGTAAATCAACAGGCGTGAACGTAACGGTTACAAGTGGCGACACCGCCGTTGTGACGAGCACGCTGACGCTCACTGACGGAAATATCAATACAGGTATTGTTGAAGCAAGGTCAGGCGTTACGCACGGAGCAGGTTTTGATGGAGGTACAGGAACTTTGAATATTACGCAGGGGGCAACGGACGTTAATTTAACTGCCTCAGGTCAATTGCCGCTCACTACACTGAGTGCGAGTAGGGTGATTAATGGTCCGGCTTCGGGTACGACCACATTTGATGGTCGCTTTACGGTTTCCTCCGGGTCGTACGTGGGGAGCGCCGGCGACCTGACATTAACCGGAGGTTTGACGGTGTCTGGAGGTAGCTTTAACGGAGGAAGTGGTGCTATCGACAACAACGGTACTTTTGTTTTATCTGGTGTGGGAACTACGTTTACTTCAACAACCGGTACTTTCTTTAATTCCTCCACCTTTACCCACACGGACTCAAGTACCTTTACCCACAATTCCGGCACCGTCACCTTCGATGGTAGTTCGGCCACTATCGATGTAAATGCATCGGAGACCTTCGGCAACCTGAACTTTAATGCGACTACGAGCGCCACAAAAACGATTAGCAGCGGGGATACATTAATTGTGACGGGAACACTCACATTGTCTGACGGGAATATTAATACGGGTACTGTGGAGGCGCGTGACACTATTACGCCCGGTGCAGGTTTTGACGGAGGATCGGCGCTCTTGAATATTACCCAGGGATCGACAGATATTAACTTGGTTGCCGGCGGACAGATGCCAGCTGTGACTTTGGCGGCAAACCGCATTATTAACGGCGTGTCTTCTGGTACGGTGATTTTTGACGGCGATTTTATTCTTACAAATGGATCTTTTGTGGGCGGGGCGGGGGACCTTGATCTTAATGGAACGAGCACGACCCAGGGTTTATCTATTAGCTCTCCGGCATCTTTTACCGCTCCAAGCGGAACAATGACGGTGTCTGGTGGCTTTCAGCACCTCGATTCCAGTACATTTAATACAAATTCTGGCACAATTAACTTTGATCCCGCTGGTACGGTTACCATAAACGTAAATGTTTCCGAGACCTTCAATAATCTTATTTTTGGTTCGCCTTCAATTGGAGCTGTATCAGTTGGGGATTCGGGCAATGATGTGCTTATTGTGGAAGGGACTCTGTCCTTCTTAGGCGGATACGTTGATGGCACGAGTGCTTCATCAGTTGAGATCGACGCTCGTGGTGACATCATTCAAGGGGGGACATCAGAGGGGGGATCTGCGAAAGTGTCCTTTGGTAATGATCTTGTGGCTCAAACTTGGACAGTGAATGATGCAGAGGGTCCAATGCTTTTTCTTGATTCAGCTGCAGATGCGAATGACACGGTTACATTTGCTGCGGCCGGGAATTTGTACGGAGTAACCACGACCCCTGCTTTTAGTGGCAACATTCCCATTGATAATGCGTCAAACTATGTAATTGGATTTGAGCGCTGGAACCAGGTTTCGGGAACGTATGACGCAAGCGCACAATCAAGTTGGCAGATCGGATCGTTTGTTTATTCTGGAGGAAGTTTTACACCACCACCCTTGGTAACGGTTGGTTTTTCTGCAGGTGATTGGGATGTGCAAAGTACATTCACCTTTACAAATTTTACTGTCGATCCTGCGGGTGGAGTCATGTCATTTGTTGATAGCGATACCTTGGTTATTTTGGGAACACTTTCTCTTACGACCGGCTCCACGGATGGTACGGGGGTATTTGATACGCGCGGAAATACGGTTTATGGTGCCCTTTTTGGGGGCGGTAACGATGAAACGATTATTGATTTTGGTAACGATGCTGTGGCGCAATCCCTCACTCTTAACGGCGGAGTCGGGCTCATTACAAGATTTAATTCCGCTGCCGATGCGAGTGACAGCATTCTCTTGGGGGGTGGTTATAGCGAGATTGATGGAATCTATATAACCTCTGACTTTGTAGGAGCGATTCCAATCACGAATCCGGACGACAGTGAGTTCTATGCTGGGCAATGGCATCAACAGGCCGGAACCTATGATGCAAGTGCAGATTCGTTTTGGTACTTTGAAGATTTTGACATTAGCGGAGGATCTTTCCTGGCTCCAGACACCGTCACTGTTGCAAACGGCGGGGGGACGTGGGATGTAAACGGCACGCAGACATTCCGAAATATTCAGATGGAGTTAAGTTCGGCTATCTTTTATCTCGCTGCGGGTTCTGGCGATAGGCTGATTGTGAATGGGGATGCTTATTTTGCCTCTGGTCAACTAAATGCCGATCTAGAGATTCGCGGCAATGCATTTTTTGATACGGGTTTTGACGGGGGTACGGGAGGAATTATTTTGAACGGCACCGGGACTCAACTGTTTGGTCCAGCTGTCGGTGTTGCTGGCAGTCGGCTTTTTGATGGGGATCTGACGATCAATAAAACGGCGGGATATGTATCTTTGGACAGTGACTTTGTGATGGATGCTGCTGGTCAGGACTTCAGTCTACTTGACGGTACGTTCGCGACGGGCGGCATCCCCCTCTCTATGAGTGGGGTCGGCTCGACATTTACCGTGGCTGACGGAGCACGACTTGAGTTGGTCACGAATGATATAAGTTTTACTGGCGTTACGCCATCATTTGGTGTTGATTCGACCGTCTATTATGAGGGCTGGGGAGACGAAACTTTTTTGAATGTCCTGACCACTTCTTACGGGAATCTTTTGCTTGATACTCAAAGTTTTGATGTGTATCAATTTGGAGCAAACCTTGATATTAATGGCGACCTTCAGGTTTTTGGATGCATGCTGGATGTCGGCGCAGGTGAATCGTATACATTGAACATCGCGGGAGACTTTGATTTGGGAAGCGACAGTAGTTTTGATGCGCAAACAGGCACCGTTACCTTTGATGGCACTGGTAATCAAGCAATCACTGGAGATAATACCTTCTACAATCTTGCAAAGACACGCGGTGGCGAAGGTACACTTACCCTGGGGGCGGGGTACATCCAGACTGTTACCAATAGTCTTACTTTGCAAGGAACCACGCCAAGCTCTCGTCTTCTCTTGCGTAGTTCATTACCCGGAACTCAAGTTGCTATTGATCCTCAAGGGTCCGTAAATGTGCGCAATCTCGACGTGAAGGATAGTAATAACATCTCAACTGACGTCATTAACTGTCTTATTGGGTGCCGATCCTCTGGTAATAACCTGAATTGGAATATTACCAACGTTGGTTCGAGTAATACGCCAATAGAATTGAGTTATATCTCACCTGCCACGGGAGCTAAGCTCCACGCCGGAGATACTACGCAAATCACGTGGTCGTCTTCGGCTTCGGCAGGATCTTTTGTGAATATTGATATTTCTACCGATGGTGGTTTGAGCTTCGCGCCGTTATTTACAAATCTACCGAATACGGGAAGTGTTGATTGGATTGTGCCTGAGGTTGATAGTCAGGCTGTGTTTTTGAGTCTTGTGACAACAAATGGAATCTTGGCCATTGCGGGTGTCGATTCTCCAATGTTCACGATTATTGGCACCCCCGTCATTAATCCAGTCCCGGATACAGACGGTTTTACGCACACCTTTGTTCGCGGTAAAACATCGCCAGCTGTTTATTACATTGATGCCGACTTTGTGCGTCATGCGGTATTGAATGAGGCTACTTACTTCACGTATGAAGATTCGTGGGAGGCTGTTACAGTAGTTCACGATTCTCAGCTCTCAGATTACCCGCTTGGAAGTATTTTATTGCCAAAGCCAGGCGTTGTTCTTGTAAAATTCTACGCGGATAATCGGGTTTACGCACTCGAAGCGCAGGGCGAAAAAACACTTCTGCGGCATATCGAAAATGAACGCCAGGCTGAAGAATTGTACGGGACAAATTGGGCCGCGTATGTGATTGATATCGATCCCGTATTCTGGGGAAAATTTACACTTGGCGACCCATTGCCAATGAATGCTGAGGTAGATCGATCTCTTCTAAAGAAACGCGATGATCTCCATGACTAGTTTTTCCACAAGCCCTCGACAAAATCGGGGGTTTTTGGTATGTGTTGAGTAAAGATGCATGGTTTTTGTCTATGAAGGCGTGGTTGCTCCCCTTAATGGTTCTTTTCGTTGTGGCTGGCACGGTTGTGGCTGGCGGACTTTTATTTGTTCAGCCTGCCTCGACTATATCCTTGGAGGCTGCTCAACCTCCTGCCTGGGATGCGGTAGAAGAGGTTATTAAAGCTCGCGAAGCGGCTATTGATTCAGATGGCACCGCACCGTTTGGATCTGATACGCAAATTAATATTCTTGCGCTTGGTATTGATTCCCGTAAGGAAGGGAAGGAGCAGCATTGTGACGCCATTCATATGGTCACCCTCGACCTCGCTGACTGGTCGATTCTGATTACCTCCGTACCGCGCGGCACATACGCTCCGTTGCCACCAGGTCGCGAATACAAAGAAACCGATTATTACGTGTCGAATGCCTGTGCTTTTGGAGGTTTGGATTACGGCGTGGCGCAGATTGAAAAAATCGCGGGTATTAAGGCTGACTATGTAGCCACCGTCGGTTTTTCCCAGGCATTGGGAATTTTCCGCATTCTCGATCTTCCAACGACGGAAACCTTGCAATGGCTTCGGCACCGTCAGAGCTACGCCATTGGAGATCCGCAGCGTAGCCAAAACCAGGCAGTATTCATGAAGGATATCGCTTTGCGTCTACTTGGCGATGACGGAGTATCGACGCTGTTTCTTCATATTTTGTACTCACTTATTGACACCGATCTTGATTTTAAGACTATCCAGGCACTTTACGAAGCGTATCGAGCCTCGGAGATTGCGGCGCGTCCAGACGATATTGCCCTTACCATGAAGCCGTTTTACGAAACGGAGGAGTATCATTTTGATCCAAACAATGCAGAGGCCCAGATTGATGCCTTGGTGGACGCGCTTGAGGGCCGTCTTTCCTCGGAAGATCTGTCACATAAGACGGTTGCTGAGCTTCAATTTGAGCTTGAAAAATATTTACGTGAGGCACTAGCCTCAGACGATACGGTTGTGCATGTCTATAATGAACAACTGTGGCGACAGATTGAAGATGAGGATGTGCGTGAAGAGTTGCATTTCCGTTTCACGGAAAAGTACGTTAAAGAAGTCAGGGACACGGATCGCGATCAGGCAATTGAGATTGTCACAGATTACATTCTTGAGAAGCAATATTACGGTTTGGACGAGTGGGAAGAGAAGGGCAGAAGTTTGCTCGAGACTTTGGTTGAATAAGCCCACAATAATGCCAAAAAACACCCTGAATTTCAGGGTGTTTTTTTTGGTGGATAGTCTTACGGATCTACGAGCATTTTAGGCTATAATTGAACTGTTCAATGCCAAGAAAATATTTAAAACATTTTGCAGCACTCATGCTCGCCTGCTTGGTGGTGAGTAGTTTTATTGTTTACTTTACAAACAATGCTCGCGCCGCAGTGGTGACGTGGGATGGGGGAGGGTCAGACGGTACTTGTGGAGGTGTGGCCGGAGATGGAAATAAATGGTCGTGTGGGCTGAATTGGTCTGGAGATGTTGCGCCGGGGGCTTCTGATATTGCCACGTTTAATGGCACGTCAACAAAAAATGCCACGATCGATTCTGGGATTAATGTTCTCGGCATTGATATTAATACGGGGTATACGGGGATTATTACTCAGGCGTCCGGGGTAACGATCACTGTGGGTACAAGTGATTTTGATATTTCGGCAGGTACATTTACTGGCGGAGATTCCACCATCGATATAAATGATGCGTTCACCGTATCGGGTGGCACTTTCACCTCCACCACGGGGAATATGCAGGTAGCTGGTGCTTTTACAGTGTCTTCCGGGTCATTTGAACCTTCGACAGGTACGGTGATCGCGGATACGAGTACATCGACCTGGGATGTTGTTACAACTGAGACTTTTAATAACTTCACGGTAAATCGCTCGTCTACACTTGTTATCTCATCCGGTGACACAATAGTGGTCGCGGGTACGTTAACGCTCACGAACGGATCAGTGGCAACAGGTACAATTGACGCACGTAGTACGATCAATCAAGATAATACTTTTGATGGCGGAAACGCCATGCTTGATTTCGGCGATAATGCCGTTGCGCAAACGTACACGATCAATGGTGGTATCACTCCGAACGTAAGGTTGGATAACTCCTCTGATGCAAACGACACGATTGTACTTGGAGCGAATGCGACATTTACAAGTTTGACTACAACGGCTGCTTTTTCTGGTTCTATCCCACTAACGAATGCGGGCAATTTTACTCCAACCTTTACACTTTGGTCCCAGGCGGCGGGTACGTATGATGCGAGTGCGCAAAGCGCTTGGAATATTATTGGTATGACGGTTTCCGGTGGTACCTTCACGGCACCAACCTTAGTTACCGCAAGCGGTTCGAGTGGTACGTATGATCTAAATTCTTCCCAAACATTTAATCAGTTTACGGTGAATCGCACGAGCGCTCTATCATTCGGAGCAAATGATACGCTCGTGGTGACAGGGGCATTAATACTCACTGATGGTTCATTGACGGTAGCTTCGGCGCAGATTGATGCTCGATCAAGCATCACCCAGGCAAGTACATTTGATGGAGGCGCTGCTTACATTGATTTTGGCGATAATGGCGTTGCGCAAAC
>JAUPWK010000055.1 GCA_030916555.1 Patescibacteria group bacterium
ACGCCGATAAGGAGTAACCCAAGCATGAACAACCACTCAACTATCACGTTACCGGCGAGGGCTTGAAAAAGTGGTGCAAACGGACCATGTGTTGCAAATTTGAGGTACCCAAAGGTTGGCGAGACCCCATCAATCCAAGCCTTGCCGGGTTCAGTTGAGAAGCCAAGGCCAAAGACTTTATCAATGAATGCCCATAAAAATAACCAGCCAAGTGAGATACGCATTGCTGCCCAGACGCCCTGTTCAAAAGAGAGTTTCATATGCCAACAGTGTATACCTAACTGCTTGCGTGTAGCTAGTTCCGGATTTATTGAGGAATGAGCGGTTGTTTGCTGCTTATCAACATATCGTGTTCAGAAAATATTTATACCACTACATATGGTGTATACTCCCATAACCGATATGAAACCTTGTCTCCGCGAATATCGTTGTCGGCATTGCCAGAAACTCTTGTTTAAAGGGGTGCTGGTGGAGGGCGATATTGAGGCAAAATGTAAGGCGTGTAAACAGGTTACCGTTATTCAAGAATCAAAATTTAATGATCTGTTGTGCATGATTGAGCATTGCCCAAATCGACTCCACTGTCCGTCGGTGACACAAAAGAAGTAATTCATTCAAGAAGCTCATTGAAGCTCGCATTCGCGAGTTTTTATTTTTATGAAAACCTTTATCCTTGAGGAGGCTATTCAAACTGAGACGGGGGCATCTGGACCAGTATTTGTTGATGCGATTAAGACCGTAGATGAGTATTTGGGGAAGCATGATTGGCGCGTTCAGGCCAATGCGAATCAAGGTTATTCATTAGGCGGGATGATTTTGAATATTTCTGGAAAAATTATTGCCAATTATTGGCTCCACAAAATTTACCCTGAACGCGTTCGTGCTGCCCACATTGAGGGCGATGTGCATATTCACGATTTAGATATGTTTTCCGGGTATTGTGCGGGTTGGAGTCTACGACAGCTCTTGTTGGAGGGGTTTAACGGAGTGTCCGGAAAAGTTGAGTCCGCGCCGCCAAAACATTTCGATACTGCTCTTGGTCAGATGGTGAATTTTCTTGGCACTTTGCAAAACGAATGGGCTGGCGCACAAGCATTTTCTTCTTTTGATACTTTCCTCGCGCCGTATGTAAAAATCGACAAATTAACGTATGAAGAGGTGCGCCAAGGGATTCAGCAGTTTGTGTTTAATCTGAATGTGCCTTCGCGTTGGGGAATGCAAACGCCGTTTACGAACATTACTCTTGATTGGAATTGTCCGGCCGACATGAAAGATACTCATCCAATTATCGGTGGCGTAGAGCAGCCGTTTACGTACGGCGATTGTCAGGCAGAAATGGACACGATCAATCGCGCCTATATTGATGTCATGTCCGCAGGGGATAGTAAGGGAAGAATTTTTACCTTTCCTATTCCTACCTATAACATCACCAAAGATTTTGACTGGGAACATAAGAATGCTCAGGGCTTATTTGAGATGACAGCAAAATACGGCATCCCTTATTTTCAAAATTTTGTGAATTCTCAACTGAATCCCTCAGATGTCAGAAGTATGTGCTGCCGTTTGCAACTTGATTTACGTCAGCTGAAGGCTAGGGGCGGGGGACTCTTTGGGTCAGCGGAAATGACGGGGAGCGTTGGAGTAGTGACAATTAATCTTCCGCGGATTGGGTATTTGGCAAAAACGAAAGCGGAGTTTTTTGATCGACTAGGCTATCTGATGGATGTGAGCAGAGATTCGTTAGAACTCAAGCGTAAAACAGTGCAAGAAAATATTGATATGGGACTCTTACCGTTTACTAAACGGTACTTGCCATCACTGCGAAACCATTTTTCCACCATTGGATTAAATGGCATGAATGAAGCCTGTCTGAACTTACTTGGATTAAAGTCAGACATTGCTACGTCTGAGGGTAAGGAATTTGCTATGGAGGTTCTCGATTTCATGCGAAACCGTTTGGTGCGCTATCAGGAAGAAACGGGGCATCTTTATAACCTTGAGGCAACTCCCGCGGAAGGTACAACCTACCGCTTTGCCAAAGAAGATAAGAAACGCTACGCCGATATTCTTCAGGCGGGTACCCCTCAAGCACCGTATTACACGAATTCATCCCATTTGCCCGTTGGTTACACAGACAACCCACTTGAAGCCTTGCGTCACCAGGATGATCTACAAACACGGTACACGGGCGGTACGGTTCTCCATTTGTTCCTTGGTGAGCGTGTTTACGATTGGAAAATGTGTCGTGATTTTGTAAGAAAAGTTATTGCGCAACATCATTTGCCCTACATCACGGTAACGCCCACATTTAGTGTTTGCCCAACGCACGGGTATTTGTCAGGAGAAGTGCAGGTCTGTCCAAGCTGCCAGGCAACGTGTGAAGTCTGGTCACGGGTGGTGGGGTACTTTAGACCGGTACAGGAGTGGAACACAGGAAAAAAGAGCGAATATCTTGATAGAGAGGAATACCTTCCTGTCTGTGAGCCTGAAACGGGCGTATGCGCCTAGCGGGCTATCAGCCCCTCACGCTCCTTGATTACCCAGGGCATTTGGCGGCAATCGTGTTTACGCAGGGGTGTGTGTTTCAGTGCGTGTATTGCCATAACCCTGAGCTTATTGCGCTGGTTAGTGAAGTTCACATATCCGAAGAAGATGTGCTGCAAAAGCTTGATCGCGATCGCGCAATGTTGGATGGTGTTGTAGTAACCGGGGGAGAACCAACCTTGCATGCAGATTTGCCTCAGTTCTTAGAGAAGATAAAGAGTCTCGGTTTGAAGGTGAAGCTTGATACCAACGGCGTTCATCCCAGGCGAGTTGCAGAGTGCATACAGCTTGGCGTTGTCGATTTCTTTGCTATGGATATTAAACAGCGCTGGGAAAAATATCCTGAGATTATTGGCACAGTTCCAGTGGTCGCAATAAAAAATTGTCAGGAGACCTGTCGACTCATTCAAGAATCTGGAATTGATCATGAGTTTCGCACCACACTTGCGACTACGTTGCATACCGTTGATGACATTCGAGA
>JAUPWK010000056.1 GCA_030916555.1 Patescibacteria group bacterium
CTCGCAGCAAAAATTTGCTGACGCTCTTTGTTCAAGCGTTCAAGCTCAAGAGCCGCCTTACCCGCCTCATCCTCAGTTTGAGCGGCGAGTGTGTTAAACGCAAGCTTTGCTGAAGCCAAACGTCCGGCAGCGTTTAAACGCGGTCCGATACGAAAACCAATGGCCTGCGTGTCAACGCTAGCTAAATCAGTGCCAGCCACATTCAAAATCGCCTTAATTCCAGGTCGACGTGTCTTTTGGAGAACCTTCAAACCATAATATTCAAGCGTTCGGTTTTCGCCAAGTAAAGGTACTACATCAGTAACCGTAGCAATAGCGACAAGGTCGAGTAACCATTTCTCATGACCTACCGGAAACGCCAAGCCCCGTGCGCGCGCCTCTTCAAACAAGCCCGACGCTAACTTGAAAGCCACCCCTGTACCGCACAAAGATTTATTAATGTAATGCTCACCCGGAGCAAGTGGATGCAAAACAATTGCTTTATCCGGATAATGCTCACCCATTTGATGGTGATCGCAAACCACCACGTCTACACCAAGCTCGTGAGCTTTTCCAAGCTCGAGACCATTTGCAATTCCACAATCAACCGTAATCAACAATTTCACCCCCTCTGCCGCTAAGCGTTCAACGGTATGCATCGCCACGCCGTAGCCATCCTTCTCTCTGTCCGGCAAAAACACCTCAGCCATGAATGGTACAGACAATCGTTCCGCGATCTCTCGCAATGTAGTAAACAGAACCGTTGAACCGCACACGCCATCGGCATCGTAATCGCCATGAATGACGATTTTTTGACCAGAAGTCAGGGCAGCAAAAACCCGTGCTACCGCCGCCTGCATGCAGGTAAAATTCTGAGGAGAATGCGTGTCACGTTCCCAGTTGGGATCTAAAAAATACTCAAACTGGGCCTCAGCCACATTTCGATTGGTCAACAACTGACGCAACACAGATTCCTCCGTGCGCGGCTTCACATTCCAAATTTTTGACACGTTGAGAGCTTTAGTTCTTAACGGAGCGCCACAAAATATGACGCCGCGTCACTACCCAAAAATGGCTCCAGTCATGGAAAAAATCATGGATACAATGATGATGATCGCCAAAATCGCGAGAATGCGACGGGTTCGTTTTTCAGATTTTTGCATGGACAAAGTATAACGACACGCCCTTGACTTGTCAGCCCGGACTGGGGACTCTTCTTGGTGTATTCTTAAACTGGAGGTGAACATGGGCAAGCTCATGGTGCGCATCTCTGATGACAACGGAAGGCCGCAAACCTTCGTGATCATTCAGCGGGGCCTGATGGAGAACTGGGTGGATTACGTGATCGCAATCCTATCCCCAGAAGATCCGGGCACCAATCCGAACGACTACATCGCCGTCGGGTATGACGGCAGCCCCGATCACGATGAGAACTACTTCTTCTTGCCAAAAGAAGTAAGTTCACGTCTTGTGAAAAAGTTCCTGGTCTACGGGGCCATGTTCCCCGGAATTGCAGAAGCCTAGTTGCCAAGTTAGAAGCCTTTGGCTAAGGTTAACCTGAACCAGGAGGCAGTCCATGGCGAATGTTTCAAACGCGGTGCCCGAATGGCACAGTGACGAATCCGGCATCGTGCGCCTAGTCGACCCAGCGGGACGGCCACGACGCTATCAGCTGAAGCGCCTCGTCCCCTATGGGAAGCGTGTGTACGTCGTGCTCGAACCGAGCCTCGACAACGCTCCGTTTCTCGTCGGAGAGTACATCATTGGCTGGAATGGGGATGCCTGGGTGGCGCCCGTGTTTCACAGCCTGCTCACGTTCGTGATTCTGTGCCTTGGGATCGCCCGAGACCGCGAAGCTCGAACCCACCCAGAACACGAGGTTTAAGCATGACGCTCGTCCGCAGACGGTCACCACGTGGCCGTCACTTTTTTTATTAAAACCAAGGAAATTTCAATATTTTACAGGTATTTCCTTGACAAACTCAAGAATTTTTGCTATTCTGTTTACCACAAAAAGCTCATTCCGAGCTAGGAGGTGCGTCACGCAGAACTACAACCTGTTGAACGGTCATTTCGACTTCTGCCTCGAGAACAACGGCGACGGCGACGTGACCGCGGCGACCTGATCGGCCTGCGGCGCGATCCAGATCGGAGGCACCCGGCGCAATTCGCGCCGGGAACTCCCACAACCCTCCACCGCGGAGTGAACACGGTGTTCACGTTCCCACCCCACGAATTCGAGCCCGACCGAAACCCTCTTCCCTAGCGCGAACACGGTTCGCGTCACACCGGCTGTCCTTCCTGGACGGCCGGTCTTTTTTATCGTTTCAAAACTTTAAGATAGGCCTCACCCGGAATTTCAACGCTACCCACACCCATGGCCATCATCTTCTTCTTTCCCTTCTTTTGCTTCTGCAAAAGCTTAAGCTTACGTGTGTAGTCACCGCCGTACAAACCTCCGGTCACATCTTTACTCATGGCGGAAATACGTTCTGCAGCCACAATCTTCCCACTAATCGCCGCTTGGAGCTTAATCACGAACTGCTCACGTGGAATCGAATCTTTGAGAATCTCAAGAATGCGTCGTCCCGAACTTTCAGCTTCGCTTCTGTAAACCAAAGTCGAAAAAGCATCAACCGTGTCTTCAGCCACCATGATATCGAGCTTTACAATGTCTGCCTCACGATAATCAAAAATATCGTAACTCATGGAGGCGTAACCGCTTGAAACGCTCTTCAATTTATCATTGAAGTCCACAATGATAGCTGCAAGTGGTAACTCATAACGAATCAGCGCCCGTCCTTCAGACAAGTATTCCGTGTTCAAATAAATACCGTGACGCTCCTGAGCTAACGTCATCACATTTCCGATAAAATCCGTAGGGACAATGATGTCGGTCTTGGCCCAAGGCTCTTCAATCTTCTGAATGTGGGCTGGATCAGGAAGATCAAGCGCGCCCTTAATCACGCGATACTCAGGCTTGCCATTCTCAAAAACGCGGTAAGCCACGGATGGCAACGTAACCACGAGATCAATGTTGTATTCGCGCGACAAACGCTCCTTCAAAATCTCAAGGTGGAGCATGCCCAAGAATCCACAGCGGAAACCATAACCTAAAGCTGGTGAGTGCTCAGGATCATACACAAGCGCTGCGTCGTTCAATTTCAAACGATCCATCGCGTCACGCAAGGCGCCATATTCATCACCCTGGGCCGGGAATACACCCGCAAACACCATTGGCTTCACCTCTCGATAACCCGGAAGAGGAATCACGCCAGCTGAGCTCGTTCCAACCGTAAACGTATCACCCACGCGGCAGGCACGGATATCTTTCAGGCCCGTAACCACATACCCAATTTGGCCAGTCTCAAGTTCCTCAAGCGGCGAAAACTTTGGCTTCAATGCACCAATCTCGAGCACCTCACCATCAGCTTGTGTAGCAACAAGCTTAAGCTTATCGCGCTTCTTAAATGCACCGTCCACCACACGAACATACGCCACGACGCCCTTATAATCATCGTAAGCCGAATCAAAGATCACTGCTCGTGGTAAAGCGGATGGATTTCCCTCCGGAGCTGGAACGCGGTCGATAATGACATCAAGCAACTTTTTTACACCCTCACCCGTCTTACCGGATA
>JAUPWK010000057.1 GCA_030916555.1 Patescibacteria group bacterium
ACTCATAAGCCTGTTGTCGCGGGTTCGATCCCCGCCCCAGCTACCAAAAAAGTCTTGGCTTAGGTCAGGGCTTTTTTATATGCACATGTAGCTTGACCAAAGCTGCATATTCGTGTAGTCTTGCGCTACAAAACTATCGCGGGGTAGAGCAGCCAGGCAGCTCGTCGGGCTCATAACCCGAAGGTCGTCGGTTCAAATCCGACCCCCGCAACCAAAAAATACCCGCCATGACGGGTATTTTTTGTTCTGAGAGACGGCCGTACAATCTCAGTCCATTGGCCGGAGTTGAATGGTCTCGAACATTGCCAAGTTGAAAAGAATTTGTTACATTACTCGCCGTCAATAGGCCACGGTGGCGGAATGGTATACGCGACGGACTCAAAATCCGTTTCTCGCAAGGGATTGAGGGTTCGAGTCCCTCCCGTGGTACCAAAAGACCCCTACATTTTGTGGGGTTTTTTGTTTATAGACAGGGCATGAGGTTGTTCATATGCAAGCTGTTTCTCTTAAATGTCTGTGGTAGAATAGCCCTCGAATATGGCTCACATTGTTTCGGTGGTGAATCAGAAGGGTGGTGTGGGGAAGACCACAACTTCTATGAATTTGGCTGCGTATTTAGCTCATTACGGCAAGTACGTGCTGTTGGTTGACCTTGATCCACAGGGGAATGCCTCAAGTGGTTTTGGTCACGATATTTCAAATATACCCGGTACCTATGAGGCACTGTCTTCGGCTGAAGAGACAAAGAACTTTATTTTGAGTACGGCCCATGATGGGCTGTCGATCTTGCCAGGGAGCGCGAATTTGGCCGGAGCTCAGGTGGAACTTGTGAGTGAGTTTAACCGTGAGCGTAAGTTAGAGCAGGCACTCTTGTCGGTTCGGAATGATTATGACTACATCATTATCGACAACCCTCCATCACTTGGGCTCCTGACCATCAATGGATTAGTTGCGAGTGATAGTGTGCTTGTTCCAGTGCAGGCTGAATACTATGCTCTTGAGGGTCTGGGGCAGCTTATGCAGACCGTGGGGTTGGTACGTGAGCACCTGAAGCCTGATCTCGCGATTATGGGTGCGGTGATTACGATGTTTGATCCGAGGACGAATTTATCCAATCAGGTTTTACAGGAATTGTATAAGCATTTTCCGGGTAAGATTTTCCGGTCTGTTATTCCGCGTAGTGTGCGCTTGGCTGAGGCGCCAAGTTTTGGAAAGTCGATTCTCCATTATGATCCCGCCTCAAAGGCTGCTAAGGCGTATGAACGGTTGGCTCGAGAATTTTTAGAACGCGAACAGGCTCAAGTTTAAGCAACCAGAATTTCTCCTTCTCGTATTCACTCGAAGTCGAACTACTATGTCAAAGCCAAAAGGGGGATTGGGAAGAGGCCTTGGGTCATTAATTGGGCCCGGAGCCGGATCTATCCCCGCATCAGCACCGGTAGCTCAGGCGTTAGCGCCTGTGCCTGCGGAAGAGTCAGAAAAGGATTCTCCTGAGACACAGGTAGGGGATTTTTCTCCTGAGCCGGTTGATACCGGTGAGGGTGATTTGCGTATTCAATACGTGTCCCCAGGTGCTATTCGAGAAAATTCACAACAGCCCAGAGCATATTTTGATGATGAGGCCTTGTCTGATTTGAAGGCGAGTATTCTAGAGCATGGCATTTTGCAACCGCTTGTTGTTATCGAATCCGGTAAAGGAAAGTATGAATTGATTGCCGGAGAACGACGTTTGCGTGCAGTTCGGGCACTTGGACTTGAAAGTATTCCGGTCATTGTACGACCGCATGCTGATGAACAGCAGAAGCTTGAACTTGCGCTCATTGAAAACATTCAGCGTCAGGATTTGAACGCTGTTGAAGAGGCGCGGGCGTATCAGGCATTGATCAATGAATTTGGTTTGCGTCAGGAAGACATCGCTGGTCGTGTGGGAAAGGCACGCTCCACGATTACAAATGCTTTACGTTTGCTTGAGCTTGAAAAAGATGTGCTCGACGCACTTGCGGATGGGCGTATTTCTCGTAGTCATGCAAGAACGTTATTGGCCGAGCCGGTACCAAGTCGACGCCGTGAAATTTTTGCGCAAATGTTATCTGGAAACATGACGGTGCGTCAGGCTGAGGCTAAAGCTGGGGTAAAAAATCGGAAGAATGCTGGTGCTAAGGATCCAAATATCGCTGCACTGGAAGCTGAGCTTCGCGAAAAACTTGGAACAAAAGTGGTGATCGAAATGCAGGGTGGGACGGGGAAGGTGGTTGTGCATTTCTATTCTCGAGAAGACCTGAAAGAATTAATTGATCGATTTACCGGACGTGTTTCATAAGTGAAGACCAGAGTCCGGGTTTGGTGCCGCGCAGGGCATCACGAATTTTTTCTCGAGCGTGGCGCGTTTTTACAAAATCGAGCCAATCTTCGTTTGGAAGTTTTCGATTTCTATCCACGATAATTTCGCACAGGTCCCCCGATTTTAAGGGCGTGTCGAGACTGGCGATCTCTCCATTCACCCGTGTTTGTACGGCCTTATTTCCGATTTCTGAATGGATAGCATAAGCTAAATCAATTGGTGTTGATTGCTCGGGAAGGTCGATAACGTCTCCACGTGGAGTAAAGACGAAGATTCGGTCGCTAAACATGTCCAGCTTGAGCTCATTGAGGTGCTGCATGAAGTCAGAGGTGGACAGCTCTTTTTGAATTTGCGCCAATTCCTCCATCCAGTGCACTTGGCGTTCGTTTGGTGTTGTGGTGCCGGTTTCCTTGTAGCGCCAGTGTGCTGCTACACCGTACTCATTTTCTTCATGCATTTGGTGTGTACGGATTTGGAATTCAAGCACGGATCCTTGCTCGTCAAAAACAGAGGTATGTAAAGATTGATAGCCATTTGGTTTTGGCTGAGCAATATAGTCTTTGATACGGCCCGGAAGTGGCGTGTAGAGTCCATGAAGAATGCCAAGTGCGGCGTAGCAAGCAGGAACATCTTTGACAATAATTCGAAGTGCGACAAGGTCGTAAACTTTGCTGATATCGCTCTTGTAGCGCAGAAGTTTTTTATGGAGGCTATAGCAATGTTTGACGCGACCATTGAGATCTACGTCCTGGATGCCGTGTTTACGAATCTCGAATTCGACATTTTTCAGCGCTCTCTCCATGGCTGGGCCGAATTTTTTTACACGTTCCTCAAGGAGGTGCTGGGTCCAGCTATATTCTTTTGGTTGTAGGTATTTAAATGCGTAGTCTTCGAATAATCCTCGGTATTCTCCCATGCCTAAGCGGTTAGCGATTGGGGCGTAAATCTCGAGTACTTCTTTAGCAATGCGAATACGCTTCTTTTCTTCAAGCGCGTAAAGCGTTTCCATGTTGTGCATGCGGTCTGCGAATTTGATGAAAATAACGCGGACATCTTCAGCCATGGCAACGAACATTTTTCTAAGATTTTCCGCATAACGATCCTCGCCGCGATATTTCACTTTTCCGAGTTTTGTAACCGCTCCAACCATGCTTGCAATATCATCTCCGAAATTCTCGCGGATATCATCAATAGTATTTTGAGTGTCCTCTGAGACATCATGGAGAACTCCGGCAGCGATAACTTCACTGGGGAGCTTGAGTTCAGCGAGTTTTGTTCCCACGGCTGCAGCGTGAGCAAAGTATGGCTCTCCTGTGACACGCACTTGACCTTCGTGGGCGGTCTTTGCAAATTCAAAAGCACGCTCAATAAGCGCGACATCCTCTTGGGAGTAGCGATTGTCTAAAGTCTCTTTGAATTTTTCAAATGCAAATGGCATAGGCTTTTGAACCTCTAGTGTAGAACATACAGAGGCTTGCCCGGTTCGTAAAGGGGGACAAGTTGTGCATTGATGTTTGACTTTCGAATGGTCTGATCATGGTACAATTGGGCTAACTTCTTATGGCTACATCCATGAATACTTCGCGTGCCAATTTGTTGTCTGATGCTCGCGCCTATGGGGCTCATCTTGCCGAGATGCTTGCTGCCTCGCATTTTAGTGCAGAGGAGAAACAAGCCTGGGCTGAGTTGGTGCCGCTCATGACCCCGACGCAGTTGGGTAAATTTGATGCCCTGCTTCAAGATGATATGCAGGCAGAGGTGAGGACGGAGCTTGAGGATTTGTTTGTCACGATAAAGGCAGCGCTCCATCAGCGCGACTTGTCGCTTGTAGCCATTCAAGAGCAGGCGCATCAAGATTTTGATGCTGTAGAGAAGGAACTTGAGCAACTTTCCAAATAGCTATGGGAAAAGGGAATAGACAAAATGTTGTCGTCGGCCTAGATCAATTGGGAAAGGCTATGGCGGCGCGAGAAGTACATAAGAACAGTCCGGAAGTGCGCATGGCCACACTTTCTGATTTGATTCAGGGAAGCTTACGTAAACTCAGGGATACCGACGATTTTTGGAACGCAGGAGTTGAGGTTGAGGATCGTGAAGCTATGATTTTTTCAGCGGTCGGTAGGACCGAGGATTACACTTCGGCAGAAATTCAAAACGAACTTTCAGGTAGAGGAAGAAAGGATTTTTTTTCTAAAGTGAATGAATTGCGTGCTTGGTCTGACGAGCTGAATGAGCTTACTGCGGCTGAGTCGGCGCGTGACGCTAGGAGTTTTGAGATCGAGCGAGCGAGGACCGCGCTTGTGCATGTGCCTGAAGCTGTAGCAATCGCAAAGCAAAAAGATCTTGCGCGTCTTCGGGAACGCGCTAAGGGTACGTATGCTGGTCCGGGTAAGGAGCCAATTGCGCTTCCCGACAGGGCTATTGATGCACTGCAGGTTGTTGAGGATCCAGAGTTAGCGCCTGCAGAAAGTCCATTTTTTGAAGCTTTAAATACAGCGGCTCACGTAGCTGCAACCCGAGATGCAGCACGAGCTTTGGCTGGTGCTGAACAGGCGGCGGGTGTTCTTCATAAGCGTGCGGTTGATGATTCATCATCGGCGTTTTTTGAAAGCGTTGATCAGGAGTTGCGTAATTATTACGGTGATGACATGCCACCTCCACCTCCGGAGGACGAGCCTCTTCAGGCTGAGGTGGTGCCAGATGTAGACGGAGCACGTGCATCACTTGAAGAAGTTGCTGTTTTGGTTGCACGCGGCGACCTTACTGACATCGAGCGAGCAGAGGTTGAAGAAAAGCTTGATGACGCACTCATGACGCTCAGCCTTGAGGATGCTCGGATTACAGGTTTATTTGGTGCAAAAAAATTAACCAAAGAGCAGACACTCGAAAAACGTTCCTTACGCGACACTGTGGCGCGATTACGGAAAGAGCGCACGCGCTTGCATCGCGTTCTCAATAAGGAAAATCGAAAAGCTGTATTCGCTGAGGCTGAGGTTCCGGTCTCGGAGGCTCATCCGCAAGTTCTGGAAAGAGCGGAGGGCAGGGGATTTGTCTTACAGTCTCAGCTTGATGTTATTCGCTCAGAAATTGCTGAAGCGCGACAGATGTTGCGTGAGTCCACGCCTGATGTTCGTAAGGTAAATGATGTTTTGGTGGCGACCGATGTAGTGATTGACAATCTTTTACGCGCAATCTCTGAAGAGAAAACGCGAGGTAAAGACGTAGATCTTCTTGAATTTGGCGCTCTATCCGCGTTACGAGATTTGCGTCGCGTTCAGGATGCCACGAAAGATCGCGTTGCACAGATGACGAATGTTGAGGTGAAACATGAGGGTGAGGCCTTGCGCATGAATGAGTTTGGAGAGGTTGCCGCTGAGACTCCGGAAGTGATGGAAATGGTTGCTCCGCCGAAGCCAAAACGAGTCGCGAAAAAAT
This sequence comes from Patescibacteria group bacterium, assembly GCA_030916555.1. GTDB lineage: Bacteria > Patescibacteriota > Patescibacteriia > UBA9934 > UBA9934 > JAGORL01. The sequence goes on from JAUPWK010000057.1 coordinate 5,777, forward strand.
CTGTTGCTAAAGTGGTTGCGGAAATCAGTCCCGAAGGCGAGAGGGCTCCTACACCTGCTCTTGTACAAGAACCAAAAGGAGTTTTTGCTCGGGCTCGGGCCAGGTTAAGCGGAGCCTTGGATTATATTCGCCACGGATGGGATAGGGCGCTACGCGAAGAGGTATATGGTGAATTATCGCCGCAGGAATTGGGAGAGGCACAGGGCATGAGTCGTGAAGAGTATATTTTGCGCGGGAGTGCTGCGGTGCTTGGCGGCGTTGCAAGTACGTTTGGAGTTGCACTTGCTCCTGATCTGGCGCGCTACGTAGCGCAAAGTCATTACACGGGCCGCGAAAAGGCGGAATTAGCGACTGCAGTTCAGGAGGCGTTGCGAACGGCAGCACAAAAAACTGAAGCTTCCCTTGATGTTCAGGCTGATCTTGCAGCACGAAAGCAAAAAATCGTGAAACGAATTAATGCGTCTCGATATCTTTCAAAAGAAGCCAAGGCTTCGCTCATGGTACGACTTGTTCGCATCTCTGAGGCTGCACAAGTTGCAGAGGTACAGGTTCAGGATCGTTGGGAGAAGGAATTGAAACAGCTCCTTGATGCGCATATCACCACAAAAGTAACCGAGGGTAAGGTGGTGAAAGAGTTGGCGAACAGTGCTTCTGTTGCAGGATCGATCGCGGCCGTTGCCTCGGGCTACGGATCAATAGCGGCCGGACTTCACTTTATGCGTGGTCCCGCTTATGCGTTCCAGAATTTCGTTCAAGAGCAGCGTCGTGCAAACAAAGAAAAGGCGTTGGGTGAAAGGGTTGATGCTCGGGCGGTGATGGTGATGAAGGAGGGGTTTGCGAATTGGTGGAAGGCCGCCTTCCGACAGTCCGAGAAGAGTGAATTCGGAAAATCAGTTGATCAATTGCGTGCCTTCTCGACGTTGTCGCGGACGCTTGGATTTGCGGGTGTGAGCTCACTTGCTGCTGGGGAGTTGACTCGAGAAGCGATGCACGCGACCGGTATTTCTGATTTGCTTGAGAAGGGATTTGAAAAAGTTGAGGCATATGCCGGTGATCTTCACGGTCAGCTTTTCGGTCGCCAAGAGTCTGAAGTCAATGTTCCAGTTGATCGTGATACACAGCGCTTTGGAGAACGAATTGAAACTCCTGCCACCGAACCTGAACCAGAGTCTCCGGATTATCAATTTCATGGTGAGATTCCAGTTGGATCTCGGGTGCTGGGAGATTCAAAGACTGAGGGCATAACCTACGTTCTCAAAAGAGTCATTCAAGCAAATCCAGAGGCGTATGGATTTGACGGTGATAGCGAGCTCAGCGAAGAGCTTTTCGCAAAGCGTCTAGCAGTAAAAATTGCTGAGCAGGACGGGCAGATGCGACGTTGGTTAACAAGCAAGGCGATTGATAGGTTGAATCTGTTCCCCGAGTACGTAAATGGAGATTGGCATTTGGCGGCGGTTGTTGACGGAAAGAAACTGTCACTTGACGATCTTATCGAGCAAGGATTTACGAGCGCTGCACCAGCCTCGAGTAAATAGATAAAAAAAGACGCGGCCTATTCGGCAGCGTCTTTTTTCTTGCCCTTCCAAGCACGTTTTGGTGACTTACGTTTCTTTGCAAGTAGTTCAATGGCTTGCTCACGGGTCACGGTTTTTGGATCTTGATCTTTTGGAATGGTGGCATTGGTTTTGCCGTCGGTGACGTAGGCTCCGTAACGACCAGATTTTACGAGGAGCGGCGTTTTTGTTTCAGGATCTTCCCCGAGCTCAAGGAGTGGAGTCATGAGGAGGCGTTTTTTCTCTGCGCCTTCAGTGAAGAGCATTTTTGCCTGGTCAAAAGTCACTTCAGCGGGATCTATATCAGGTGGTAGGGTGACGTTTACTCCTCCAGACTTCATGTAAGGACCGAACGGTCCTTTGTTGACGATTAAATCTTCTCCGTTTTCGAGTTTTCCTAGTGTGCGTGGGAAGATCAGGAGTTTCATGGCCTCGCTTAATGTGAGCGTGTCCATGAGCTGATTTTTGTTGAGAGAGGCTCGGGGTGGTTTTGGATTTTCATCTGTAGCTTCGCCAACTTGTACATATGGCCCGAAGCGTCCGGTACGCACAATGACTTCTTTTCCGGAAATGGGGTCAACACCAAGCTTACGTTCTTTCATGACGTCAGCTCGGGAGAGATCGGCACCTTTGGCAACGATAAGTTCGTGAAAAGGGGTGTAAAAGTCGGCCATGACTTTACGCCATTCGTGATCGCCTTCTGCGATTCCGTCGAATTGCTTCTCCATGTTAGCGGTGAAGTCGTAATCAACAATGTTGGGGAAATGCTCTTTTAAGAGGTCGGTAACAATGAAGGCAGTGTCAGATGGGAACAACTTTTTGTTGTCATCACGAATAACGTAGCCACGATCAATAACTGTTGTGAGTGTTGGGGCATACGTGGATGGCCGACCAATGCCATACTCTTCAAGGGCCTTAATGAGAGTAGCATCCGAATAGCGCGCCGCTGGTTCTGTAAAATGCTGTTCTGGGCGTACTTCGACTGGCTTTCCAAGCATGTCGCCGACCACAAGTGTGGGCAGAATTTTGTCCTCGGCTGCTTGCCAGACTTTCATGAAGCCAGGGAAGGTAAGTGTGCTGCCGTTGGCGCGGAAAGTGTGGTCTGCACCTAAGAGATCAACCGCGGTGCGACGCATTTTTGCGTTTGGCATTTGGGAGGCAACGGTGCGGCTCCAAATAAGGTTATACAGCTTCCATTCCCCAGGTTCGAGTGTAGCCTTGAGTGACTCCGGAGTGGCGGTGACGTCCGTAGGGCGAATGGCCTCGTGAGCCTCCTGGGCGCCCTTTTTAGCGGTTTTGTAGATTACCGTGCCTGTTGCATACTCATTTCCAAAGGTGGCCTTTAAAAAGGCTTGGGTGGCGGTAGTGAATTGTTCGGCTAAGTTGGTGGAATCTGTACGCATGTACGTGATACGACCAGTTTCGTAGAGCTTTTGAGCCAAGGTCATGGTTTGCTTTGCACTCATGCCAAGGCGGTTGTAGGCATCTTGCTGGAGGCTTGAGGTAGTAAGCGGGGTAGGCGGTTTACGTGAAGCCTCTTTGGTCTCAATATTTTTAACGGAAAAATCAGCGCCCGTTACGGCGCTCACAATCTGCTTTGCATCGGCTTCTGATTTGATGTCGAGTTTATCGACTTTCTTGTCTCCAATAGCAGTTAGCTTTCCAAGTACAGTCATGCCGGACTTTGTGAAATCCGCTTCAATGCTCCAGTATTCCTCTGATTTGAAGGCGAGACGCTCGCGTTCACGTTCTACGACAAGTCGCACCGCAACTGACTGAACGCGTCCAGCTGAAAGACCACGTGCAACTTTGCGCCACAAGAGAGGGGAGAGTTCGTAACCAACTAAGCGATCCAAAATGCGTCGGGCCTGTTGAGCATCAACGAGCTTGTGATCAATGGTGCGCGCGCTTTCGAGCGCGTGTTCAATGGCGCTCTTTGTGATTTCGTGGAAAGTAATACGCTTGGCAGTTTTGTCATCCATGCCAAGTACGGCTGCAATGTGCCAGGCGATAGCCTCTCCTTCGCGGTCTTCGTCGGTTGCGAGATAGATTTCATCGACTTTTTTAGCTGCGTCTTTCAGTTCTTTTACCTTGGCTTTTTTGTCGGCAGGAACCTCATACGTAGGTTCAAAACCATGTTCAACATCAACGCCGGTTTTCTTTTTTGGGAGATCACGGATATGACCAAAAGAAGACATGACCTTGTAGCCAGACCCGAGGAATTTGGTAATCGTTTTGGCCTTGGTAGGAGACTCGACGATCAAAAGTTTGGTCATAATCGGGGTCACGATAGCCGGGGTTTGGGATATCGTCAAACATTCGTTAGCTTTGTCGATCTTTCAAAATCTGCTTTTCAGTTCGCCAATGAGTGCGAATTTCTCCGGCTAAATACAGGGATCCGGTGATAAGAATGGTATCAGACTTTTTTGCGTTCTTGAGCGCATCAGCCAGGGCTTCATGTGGGAAGAGGAAGGCCTTGCGACGTAGTCTTTTTGGGAAAGCTGCCAGCAGTTTGGCAGGATTCTCCGGATTTCCATAACCGACGGTGTAGCGTGTTGTGCTGACGCTATCGGCGATTTTGCTCAGTGCTTGCACCATACTCAGCGAATCTTTGACGCCTTTACAACCAAAGATAACGTGTACCTTTCCTTTGGTGTCTGCAGCAACTCTGGCCACGGTGGCATTCATTTTGGCACTGTTGTGTGCACCGTCGAGGATAACGCGTGGTTCGGTTTGTATTACCTCTAGGCGACAAGGCAGTGTTTTAGTGTTTTCAAGGGCGAGTTCAATGACGAGGGGCGGCATGCCAAGAAGGAGACCTGCGGCACGACAAATATCGGCATTGTGCTCACGATGATCTTGCGTATCATTTGGGATGACGAGCATCGGAGTGCCGGCCTGTTTAGCGGCCTTGCTAATTACCTGAAGCGGTTTGGGATCTGTTTCACCGGTTACTACCAGACAGCCTGGTTTGATGATTCCCGCCTTCTCCTGAGCTATGTGCGTTTTTGTGGGCCCGAGGAGTTCGATGTGATCAAGATCAATGTTGGTAATAATGGCTACCGCTGGAGCTGGGATGACGTTCGTAGCATCATATTTTCCTCCCATGCCGACCTCAAGTACGCACCAATCAACACCGGCCCGCTGGAAAAGTAGAAAGGCGGCACACGTGTTCAACTCGAAAAATGTTAGAGGTTCGTGACCGGAAAGGATATGCGCCTCGTGCGCACTGCAGATATCTTCAAGAGCGAGCGCGAGTGCGTCGGGGTGTGCAAGCTTATTGTCAATTCGAAAGCGTTCTAAGTACGTGGTTGTATGTGGCGAGCTGTAGCTGGCTACTTTTTCTCCGCCACGACGGAGAATCTCGTGCATGAGGTGTGTGACGCTGCCTTTGCCGCTTGTGCCGGTCACGTGGACGAATTTCATGGCTAATTCAGGATTGCCGAGTCGCTTTAAGAGTTGACGAGTACGCAAAAGCGAAGCTTCAAGTGTTTGCGGACTGGAGTGGGCCCAAGCCTTTTCAAGATTGTTGAACGAGAGCAGTTTGGAATAGGCTGCAAAATATCGGTCAAACATACGCAAGACAGTAGTACATATTGCCTAAGTGACGCACTTTTCCATGAATTTCAAGGATCGTCAATGAGCCGAGGACGATAGGGGTTGAGAGACCGGTTTGGCGTGCGATGATGTC
>JAUPWK010000058.1 GCA_030916555.1 Patescibacteria group bacterium
AAAAACTACCGATTACTGAAAAGCAGTTGCCGGCTCCGCGCACGCCGTATGGAATTTCTAAGTTTGTCATCGAACAATACTTGGCTTTTTATCAGGTTACGCATCGCTTGCCATTTGTGGCTTTGCGTTTGGCAAATGTCTACGGACCACGCCAGGACGGTAGTAAAGAGAGCGGGGCGATTGCGATTTTTACCAGCAAACTTTTAGCTGGCGAGCAGGCTTTTTTAAATGATGATGGTCAAACGGTCCGTGATTACATTCATGTGAGCGACATTGTGAGTGCTTTTATTTTGGCAGCCGAAAGCGAGGCTGAAGGTATTTTTAATTGCGGTACGAAGGTTGGTACAACGAGCCAAGATCTGTATGCGCTTATTGCGAGCGAACTTGGATCTGTTCTTGAGCCAATTGCTCGACCAGAGGTAAAAGACGCGGTAAAGGCCGTAACCCTAAGATCCGCAAAGGCGAAGGAGGCATTCGCTTGGAAGCCGAAGATGCGTTTAGCTCGTGGCCTTAAGCAGACGCTCAAGTGGTACAAGGCGAAGGTATGATCGAGAAGGTTGCGCTTGCTGAGGCGGTCGAGCGGTTACGCCGGGGCGAGGTTTTGGTGTACCCCACGGAAACTTCTTATGCGCTTGGCTGTGATGCTACGAATGACGCGGCAGTAGCCCGCGTATTTGCTATCAAGGGCAGGCCAGAAGGCAAGGGGACGCCGTTGATTATTCCCGCCGACGTTTCATTAGATACGTTTATTCTTACGAATCAAAAAATCAATGATCTTGTGGCCGCTCATTGGCCGGGACCGCTGAATATTGTGGCTAAGCGCGCGCCGCAATCATTAGTTTCAGAGAGATGTGAGACTGATGGAACGCAGTCCGTGCGTCAGAGTTCGAGTGCCGTGGCAAGTGAATTGGCCCGCCTACTTGGACGACCACTTGTGGCCACAAGCGCGAACCGTTCTGGAAATCAGTCGCTCTACTCGATTACGGACATTGAACAAGAATTTGCGAATGGAGCAGCCCCAGATGCGATTGTAGATGTCGGGGATCTGCCAGTAGTGCCGGCCTCAACGACGATAAAAATTATTGACGATCAGCTGGAGATCGTTCGTCGAGGAGCTATCGAGGTGCGCACGAACTTGTAACCATTCTGAGCGACGGCGAAGAATCAGTAGCCAGGTATTGGTGTCGGATCCTTCGACCTTCGTCTCAGGATGGTTCAAGATAATTGGCCGATGTGTAGTCGCAGAACTATGATATTTGCAAAAAAATCCTTTGGTCAGCATTTTTTGCGGGATCAATCTGTGCTTGAAAAGATTGTTGCAGCCGCAGTTATTCAGGCTGAGGATATTGTTGTTGAGATCGGTCCGGGTCGTGGAGCGCTGACAGAACATTTGGCATTTGTGGGAAATCGTTTGATTTTAGTTGAGGCAGATAGGGAATTGATTCCTGATCTTGAAGCCAGATTCCCGCTGGCAAAAATCGTCCAGGCCGATGCTGCTCATGTTGACTACACTGAACTTGTACAGATGAAGGCCGCGGAGCTTGGTAGGCAACAGGCAGATTGGATTCTGATTGGAAATCTTCCGTACAACGCTGGAAACGCGATTATTCGTCAGGCTTTGACCACTCAAGTGCCGCCAAAGCGTCAGGTAGTCATGTTACAGCGCGAGGTGGGGGAGAAGATGCTCGCAAAACCAGGGGACATGAGTATTTTGAGTGTGGCTGTTCAGGTATACGCAGACGTAAAGCGTGTTGCTACCGTAAAGCCTGGGGCTTTTGTGCCACCACCCAAGGTGGATAGTATCGTCCTTGCCCTTACCCCAAATGTAAAAGCAGATAATCCGGAGGCGGTTATCGGTGTGGCGAAATTAGCTTTTGCACACAAGCGCAAGCAAATGCATAGAACGCTGTCTGATGCTGGATTTGGAACTTCTGATGTTCTTAAGTCAAAACTCCTCGCTTTGGGTCTTTCAGAACACGCTCGTCCTGAAGAATTGTCCATTGAACAGTGGATCGAGCTCAGCCTTTTGAATGCTGCATAACGAATAGCTCCGGGTGTTTTTTCGCGTGGTACAATATGTGTGCATATGGACGCAGACCGCCGGGTATTGCACACAGGGGCGGGTACAAAGTTAACTCGGGAACAAAAAGCCGGGTTTGTTTTTGTTATTATCTGTGGTTTTTGCGCTTTAATTTTGGGTGGACAGTACTTGTGGACACACATGGCTGCGCCGTTTGCGGTGAATTACACCGGTCCAAAGTTTTTGACTGGTTCAGAAGCTGAAGCAGAAAAAGTCGCCGAACAACGTAAGCAGGATTCAGATGCTGATACCGTCAACGACTACGATGAGCTGTATATTTACAAAACCAGCCCATATTTAGCGGATTCAGATTCTGACGGCTTGCTTGATGGGGCTGAAATTGCTGCAGGTCAGGACCCTAACTGTGCTAGCGGAGCGAATTGCGCTTCAACTTCAAATGAAGATGTGCTCATGGATGGCGGTTCAGCCGCCCTTGATGCTCAGGCGGCAGAGCTAGCGGCTCGTCAAGCTCAAATTGATAGCGCCTTGAATGATTTGTACAACAAATCTCCGGCCGAAATTCGTAAGTTGTTAGTTGAATCCGGAGCTGATCAGGTTCAGGTGGACGCCATGTCAGATGAAGAAGTGAGTGTTATGTATCAGCAAATTTTGGATCAGCTACAACAAAGTGGCGAGATCGATAAGTTGCTTCCTTCAACGGATGCGACGACTACACCGTAATTCTATGCTCAAGCGTTTCATGAAGAAGCAAGGCGTTTTTGGCTCGATTGGGCTTATTCTGTTGTCGATGTTCTTGACTACCCAGATCGCCGCACCGAAAAGTGCATATGCTGTCCCAGTTGAAGTAACTGCTGATGCACCGTTTACTGCTTGGTCGGGTATTCAGCCTGCAAAAGAAGCAACACGCTTGAGTCTTGTAGGTTCAATTTTTACGTACCTGTTGAACATGATGACGTTTGCGGCGGATCGTTTGGCATACGATTCGGCTGTCATGATTGCATCCGGTGGTCCGGCAGAGTCTCCACTCTATGACGGCACGCCAGTTGAGGCCTATTTTAAGGAGTATGGTGCCGCTGTGGCGGGCGAATCAATTGGATTGCTTCAAGATGATCTTGAAGCATCTGGCGGAACTCTTGGGGCAATTTTCTCAGGCTTTGATCTGTGTCAGCCACGCGCGGACATCACTATTGCTTTGAACCTTGGTATTAAGGGCGTGTTTGATCGACCAACGCCAAAATGTGATTTTAAGGCCATTCAGAACAACTGGCAGGGCTTTGTGGCCGATATCCAGGATGAAGGAACTGCTGACAACAAGAACAGAATCATTTTGACTAAGCTGGCTGATGCTTTTGATCCTCAGACGAATGAATTCTCGGTTGGTATTGAATTGCAATCGAGCATTGTAAATAAGGCATTACAGGATTCTTTCTTCAAAGCGAACGTAAAGATTAAAGAAGGTGGTTTTTCTCCAGTTACCAACTTCATCACGGGTAATGAGGCAACTCCTGCTTCCTTGGTTCAGAATGATTTCGTGAATAAATCGAATAATCAATATACGGTTGGTCAGCAGGCTGTGCTCGCTATGGTTGGTAACTCAGACGCGTTGCTCCAGGTGGGTATTCATGCCGGTTCCGTGTTCACGAATACATTGCTTTCACAACTTACTCAGAAGCTTTATACGGGTTTATTTAACACTGACACATTGAGTGGTGACCCATTTGCCGGAATTGAATCCATTGCTACGAGCAGTGCTAAGACGGCTCGAGATGAGTACCGCTCTTTACTCGCCTTCACTCCGCTTGAAGTTACCAACTACAGCATTTTGTCAGATTTTAGCTCTTGTCCGTCTGGGGCGACGCGCGGTTTGTACAACTGTGTAGCGAATAGTGCATTTATCTCTGCCATTGGACGGGCTGACGC
>JAUPWK010000059.1 GCA_030916555.1 Patescibacteria group bacterium
CTTGAAGGCCGGCTGACAAAAATCCTTGCGCTAATGACACTTCCGCCTGATCACGCGTAAGCCCCTTGCTTGTAAAGTAAAAAATCTCCTCTTCGCTTGGTCGACTCACCGTGGCGGCATGGCCGCTCTTCACCTGATCCGTCTTTACCTCTAGCTCAGGAATAGCAGCGGCAGCCGAATCTCCAAAGATCATCTGATTAATGCGTTCATCGACGAGCGATCCCTCAGCTTGTGATTCTACGCACACGCGCGCGCGGATAAAAGATTTCGCCTCATGATCGAGCACAATCTTTGTGCAGATCTTTGACTCAGTATCTTTTGCCAGATGAAACGCTTCATCTGACACCGTAATCCTGCCTAAGTGCGACATTCGAGCAATGCAGTACAGTGCTAACTTGGCCGCTGGCCCGGATAAATCTATTGCTCGACGAATCACCACCTCCCCCTCACCCTTCACGCACACGGCAGCTTCCCACTCACCTCCAGCCTCAACCGTCACTTTGTGCAGAATAGTTAAGCGTGCACCCTTAGGAACAGAAAATGTCCTCACCATTCTTCCCTTGGCATGCGCAGCAACGTGAATATCAACACTAATCACCCGACGCTCTCCAGAAGACAAAACACTGACCTCATCCCAGTTTTTTGACTCTCCAACTTCAAGCTGCAATCGACGCGGAGTATCCAAAACCAACCGAGTGTCCTCTGACAACGGAATAAACTGTTCAGACTGTGAGCGAAAATCTTGTGTCATGCTACGCTTTCCATTTCTAATTCGATTAGCTTTGCAAGCTCAACTGCATACTCAAGCGGCAGCTCACGCACGACGGGTTCAAGAAATCCAGATACAAGCACCCGCGTCGCCTCTTGCTCGGTCAGGCCCCTACTCTGGAGGTAAAAAAGCTCCCGCTCCCCCAATCTTCCCACCGTCGCTTCGTGAGCCAAGACTGCATCATCTCGAAATACACGCATCACCGGAGTAGTGGCTGTGGTTGAATTACCATCAAGAAGGAGAGCGTCACAACGCACGCTCACCACAGCGCGTTCGGCGCCAGCTGCGATCCGTACCAAGCCTCGATACGTCGACTTTCCACCTCCACCAGACAGGCTCTTTGAAACAACCTGAGCACTACAGTCTGGAGCGACTATGGCTACCTTATGCCCGGTGTCCTGATGTTGTCCAGGACCAGCAAAGGCAATCCCGAGATAACTGCTTTTCGCACCTTTCCCTCGCAAAATACTCATGGGATACAGCATCGTTGTACCGCTCCCCATATTGCCATTCAACCACTCAATTATTCCCCCATCTTCAACAATCGCTCGCTTGGTATTCAGGTTGTACGTGTTCTTACTCCAATTTTCGATACTCGAATACCGAACCCTCGCCCCATTTTTCACAAAAATCTCAACGCAACCAGCATGCAGGGCTGACGCCTCAAATCTCGGCGCCGAGCATCCCTCAATGTAATGCACATCACTCCCCTCATCGGCAATAATCAGCGTGTGCTCAAACTGTCCACCGCGCTCGGTATTCATTCGGAAATATGCCTGCAACGGAATATCAACCTGAACGCCTGGTGGCACATAAATAAACGTCCCACCACTCCAAACCGCCGCGTGCAACATAGCAAACTTATGGTCGTGAATGGGCACGCACTGTGTCATGAAATACTCGCGGACAAGCTCAGGATACTCACGCACAGCAACATCCATGTTCACAAAAATCACACCCTTTGCCGAGAGTTCGGCCTTAAGATTGTGATACACCATGTCGGAGTCATACTGCGCACCAACCCCTCCCAAAGCCTCGCGCTCAGCCTGCGGAATACCAAGCTGCTCGAATGTGTCACGAATTTCAAGCGGTACATCGGCCCAGGTTTTCGACTCTGTTGTGTCGGGTCGCACAAAGTAGGTAATCGAGCCAACGTCGAGCCCTGCAAGTGAAGGGCCCCAGGTCGGAAAAGGTGCCTTCTCAAAGAGCTCAAAAGCCTTTAGTCGTTTCTCAAGCATCCAGCCCGGCTCGCCCTTCTGGGTGGAGATATCAATAACCGTTTCTCGGCTTAACCCAAGCGGAGCCGTAAACTTCGGCTCATGAGCTCCCGCCTTTTCGTAAACCGCCCGGGCAATCGCCATAGATGCTCATCCTAACCAAAAGGAGCCCGTTCGTGAAGGCTCCTTAGGCTTGTTTGACCGTAAAGGTTTTACGATGAATTGGAGAGAGCCCGTAACGTGCGATCGCCTGCCGATGCTCAAGCGTTCCGTAGCCTTTGTGCTGTGCAAAGTTATACATTGGGTACATCTGATGCACCTTCTCCATCAGGCTATCCCGATACTCTTTGGCGATAATCGAAGCCGCAGCAATCGTAAAAATCTTCGCGTCACCATCAATAATTGCTTGCTGCATTCCCACTGCTCCAGGAATAGTTTTATTGCCGTCCACCAGAATAAACATCTCCTCCCCAGGTAACTGCTCTTTAACCCGATTCACCGCTTGGTTCATGGCCACAAAAGTCGCCTGGAGAATGTTAATGCGGTCGATCTCGTCCGCTTCACTTGATCCAATAGCAAATGCTCTAGCATGAGCTCGAATAAGCTCATTGGCTTCCCTACGAACCTCGCGTGGCAATAGCTTACTATCACGTACGAGCTTCTTTAATTCTCGTCGTGCTTTCTGCATCGCATCCTCCCATTCAAACACCACTGCCGCCGCAATCACCGGTCCCGCCAAACATCCTCTCCCCGCCTCATCAACACCAATAACCACAGGGTAACCCCCTGCTACCACTTCAAGTTCTAGGGTGACAGAGGGGTATTTCATGCTTTGATTGTAGCAGATATATGTTAGGAGTCGCTACGCTTGTCAGATTAGCAGATTTCATGTAGGCTATACCCGCATCGGGCTGTGGCGCAGTTGGTAGCGCGGCTGGTTTGGGACCAGCAGGTCGCAGGTTCGAGCCCTGTCGGCCCGACCATAAAATCCTTGACTTCGGTCAGGGATTTTATGTTTGCAGCCGAAGCAGGCCAACTGCTTGGCCTGTGGCAGGGCGAGAACGCCGGAGGGATATTCCGGCAACAGCCGGAATCCCGAGGCGGCGGCTAGGCCGAGGGGAGTGACGACGACCCGAGAGCCGGAGCCAAGCCCTGTCGGCCCGACCATAAAAACGGATCACTTCGGTGAGCCGTTTTATGTTCTCGTATTTAATTCCTTCTAGTACGGCTGCGTCTCTACTTCCCAACCCTCTAGATCATCAGCGGAGTTAATCAGCTCACCAGCGGTGTAATCAGGCCAAAAAGCATCAGAAATATCAATCACCTCATTGGCCCAACCGGCTCCGAAGACTTCAATAGCCGTCTCCTCTGAATCAATCCAGCGCAGGGTATGGTTTGGCGCCACGGCGTAAACCTTAGGCACTGACTGAATTTTCACTAAATAACTTCCCGGCTTCACCGTAACGCTACCAC
>JAUPWK010000060.1 GCA_030916555.1 Patescibacteria group bacterium
TGTTTAAACATTTTGAGATTCCATTTTGTATCATCATGCGTGGTAGCGGTTTTTGGTCGCGTCTACTTTCTGAGCACAGTCAAAAAGTTATCCGTAATTTTTTGGATAAACAAGGCGTTCCGGTATACACAAATGAGCCAATGCCCGAGCTTCTCGGTGAAGATGATCTTCGTGGCTTGAAGTTAAAGTCTGGTGGTGAGATTCCGGCAAGAATTTTGGGCGTTGGTATTGGTATGAAGACAGAATCCTCACTTATTACGGATGCAGGCATTCCCATGAACCACGGCATCCTAGCGAACGAGTACTTGGAGACTGCGATTCCAAACGTGTATACGGCGGGAGATGTTGCAGAATTTGCAGACACGATGGTGAAGCGGCAGGTCCAGTATAGTAACTGGATGAATGCACAGATGCAGGGACGTGTTGTGGGTGCTACCATGGCAGGGGAGCGTACGGCGTTTAAGCTCGTATCCTCCTACGCTACCAACCTTCTTGGTCTGCATATGGTGTTCCTGGGAGATGTAAATCGTGATCAGGCTGATGAAATTCGTGTCGGCTTGGCTACGGACGATGCTTCGCAGGAACTGTTTTTCCGCAACGGAGTACTTGTAGGCTCTGTGTTGATTGGGGACATTAGCCCGCGTGCAACTTTGACTCAAGCCATTGGCAAGAGCTTATGAACCTCGATACAAATGCTGTCTATAAGAAATACGATCCTGATGATGTTGGGTTTGGCATTGAACGCCTTCCGGACCAGGTTCGCTGTGCTTGGCACGACACTCGTGAGGTCGCCATCCCTCATGCCTACTCCCTGATCTCGAATATTTGGGTGGCGGGTATGGGTGGATCGGCGCTTGGACCAGAAATGTTTGCAGCAGCATTTGCTGACCGTTTGAAGTTGCCGGTTACCATTGTTCGCGATTACAGCTTGCCAGCTGCCGTTACAAGCAAGTCATTGGTCATCCTGGCAAGTTTTTCAGGAACAACTGAGGAAACTCTGGCCGCTGCCGCGGATGCCAAGAAGCGAAAGGCAAAACTTTTGATTATTTGTACAGGTGGACCGTTGGCAGAGTTCGCGAAGGCGAATCACGTTCCGGCCTATATCTTTACCCCGGGTGATCTGGCGAAGCAACCACGTTTTGCTGGTGGCTTTCTCTTGGTTGGCGTGCTTGGATTATTAGAGCGTGCCAAACTTTTGAAACTCAAAGAGTCAGAGTTGAACAGCATGATGTCCTGCATGGGTGAAGTCATTGATTCGTGCGCGGTCGATGTAAAAACTGACGACAACCCTGCCAAAACCATTGCACAAGCCATTGCAGGAAAAAGTGTACTCATCGTTTCCTCTGAACATCTCACCGGCAACGCGCACATTCTGCAAAACAGCATTAATGAAAACGGAAAGCAGTTTGCAACAAATTTCCAACTGCCCGAATTGAATCATCACCTCCTCGAGGGGCTGACACATCCAAAAGAGTTTGCAAAAAACACCGTTGCAGTCATGTTGCGCTCAGATTTGTATCACCCACGCACCCAGAAGCGTTATGACATCACGGCAGATATCTTCGAGCGTCAGCATCTGTCGGTTGTGGAGTATCGAACTGCCGGTAAGACGCGTTTAGATGAGGTGGGGGAAGTGCTCCAGTTTGGGAGTTATGTCGCGTGGTACCTTGCCATGGAAAACAAGGCCGTGACCACAGACATCAAGTTTGTAAATGAACTCAAGAGTCGGATGGCAAAAGATTAATTCAACACAAAAGCTCCCTGCACGGGAGCTTTTGTGTACTGAATGGTTATTCGTAGCGGAGGGCTTTGATTGGATCGAGCCGACTTGCTTTAAGTGATGGCAGCGCTCCTGCCAAGAATGCTAGGAACATGATTCCAAGGATTACGGCGAGTGTAGGAAGCGGGGGGAAGGCGACTAGACGGAAGCCAACAAAGTCTTTCAAGAAATCTTTGGAAGCAAAATCGCTCACTATGGTACCAATGACGATTCCGACTGCAGCGCCAAGTGATGCGCCCCAGAAACCGATACTTGCAGCTTCAATAGAGAACATGAGGAAGATCTGTTTGCGGCTAGCGCCAAGGGCTTTCATGAGCCCAATTTCACTTGTACGTTCATTGACGGACATGAGCTGCGTGTTCACGATTCCAAATCCTGCAGCTAAGAGGGCGATCAATCCAAAGACATTCAAGATGATAAGGATAGTATCGATTACTGTGCTAATGATACCGATTTGATCCTGCACGGTTTGTGCGCCGTAGCCAGCGTCATTGAAACGCTGCTTTAAATCATCGAGCTCCTCTTTGGAGAGATTCGGGTCGTACTTGATGGTGGAGTCAACGTATTTTCCGGATAATGAGGCCACGCCGTCGGTTTGGTCCTTTACGATCTTTTCTGCCAATGTTTGGCTGACGACGATATTTGAGTTTCCAAGTAGTGACTGCTCCTGAATGCCGACGATAGTTACTTCGTAATTTTTTGTTTTACCGTTTGCATCTTTGTATCCAAGTGTTGCCGTAGTGCCGAGCATGGCTTCAGCGGAATTGTAACCAAGAGGCGCTACGTATTTGTTTGGCACGGTAATACCATTTGGTACGTCTTCGTTGACAGTATCGCCGGCAGTCATGGTGAGGTTGAGGCCTTCAATATTCTGGTAAGCGGCCACCTCAAACTTTTTGTCACCGGCAGTGATGTAGTCAAGTTGAGGGAGGTTGTCGGGAATGACTTCAAGCACACCCTCAATTTGAGCAATCTTTTCAAGGTCAGTTTCGTCTAAAAGGGAAATGTTAAACGTTCCCACCTGGCGATCAGGATTGTATTCACTTACGTCAGTGCTGACGGGATTCTGCTGGCTCTGCTTCACACGAACGATGAGCGTACCTTCTGCGCCTACGTTTCCGAGCTGATCATTTACGTATGCTTTAACGCCGTTACCAAGCCCGTTCGTGAGCGATAGTGTGAGCGCACCAATGAATACAGCTCCCACCGTTAATACTGTTCGCAGCTTGGCGCGGAGTAAGTTCTTTTGGGAGATTTTAACGATATCGAAGAATTTCATATTAGGCAGCTTCAACAATTCGACCATCCTTTACCAAAATGGATCGATCACAAAGTTTGGCGAGATCAGGATCGTGAGTCACGATCACGAGGGTGATGTTGTGCTGCTTGTGCAGCTTGAATAACAGTTCGGTGACGATAGCTCCGTTTTCGGTGTCTAAGTTTCCGGTTGGTTCATCAGCAAAGATGACAAGTGGTTTCGTGATAAGTGCGCGAGCAATACACAGGCGTTGTTTTTGGCCGCCAGATAACTCACCGGCACGCTTTTTGGCTTTATCAAGCAAGCCAACATTTTCAAGCATGGCCAAGCCTTTGCGATTGCGTTCAGCTGCTGGTACTCCAGCAATGACAAGCGGTAACGTGACGTTCTCAAGCACGGTGTTCCGGGCATTCAAAAAGAATTGCTGGAAGACAAAGCCAAAACGCTTGTTGCGCACGTGATCAACTTGCGCGGGCGTAAGGTTATGCGCATGACGACCAGCAAACATGAGTTCTCCGTCGGTTGGACGGTCCAAGGTTGCAAGAATGTGCATGAGGGTCGATTTTCCACTTCCAGATTTTCCGATAATCGCAACACTCTCGCCCTGTGTGATGGCGACGTTAATATCTTTCAAAGCGACGGTGTCCTCGCCGCCGCTTGGGTAGACTTTAGATAAGTTTTTGGCTTCAATCAGAGTTTTCATATCGGGCTGAAGCTATCATAAAATTACTGTTTTGTCCACCTTTAACCTGATTTTATGAATAAAAAACGCCCGACGCATGTGCGCCGGGCGGGGAGTGTCAAGGTGATGTGATCACCCGGACAAGACGGCTACGGCAGGGACGCGCCCTGCTCACCGGTGTAGACCTTGAAGACCACCATCAGACTGGGGTCCACGGAGTCGAGGGCGTGATTCACCACGTAGGCGAACTTGCTCCTCGGATCCATGCTGATGGTGGAGGGCTCGAAGAACGGGACGGTCGAACCGTTCGGGCCGCTCAGGAAGTCGGACTCGTACGGCTCGTCGTCGAGATCCGAGAGCACGGAGATGCCGTTGCCACCCGCGAGCACCACGTACAGGTCGTCGTGCTTGCCGAACGCCAGGCCGTCGGGCTTGTCGTTCAGCCCGTAGGTGTGCACGAGCTGTAGGTTGTTGAGGCTCGGGGAGGCGAGCGGCAGGCGGTACACCTTGCCCACGTTGCCGGGGGCCGGCCCGGGACCGTCGGGGTCACCGCCGGTGTAGGACATGTAGATGTAGTCCCCGTCGGGATCCACCTTCACCCCGTTGATCCCGAGGAAACCCCCGGAGAAGAAACCGCCGAGGTTGAAGGCGTCCTGGATGACCACTGAGGGCGTACCGCCCCCGTCCGGCACCATCCAGAGCACGCCTTGCATGGCGTCCGCCACGTACAGCTCCCCGTTCGGCCCGAAGGCCATGCCGTTCGGCACGGAGGGCGGGACGGGCAGCCCCGGCGGCGGGAAGTTGAAGATGTTGAACCCGCCCGGCGTGTACTGGGACTGGGTCCAGGTCAGGCTGGACCCGTTCTTCACGAACTTGAGCACCCCGAGCTGGGTGCTGTTCACGTACAGCTCGCCGTGGGCGCCGAGCGCCCCCTCCACGAGCGCGTGCTCCTGGCTCAGGTCCTCGTTCTGCACGGGGATGATGGCCAGCTGGGCGCCGGTGTCGAGGCTGAACACCACCACCGAGGACGCCGGTCCTCCCGCGGTGCCGCCGGCCGCCGGCTGCGTCACGTACATGAGCTTGGCGTAGTAGTCGATCACCACACCCTCGGGCCACATGTGACCCGCCGGCATGGTCGCAAACACGCTGCCATCGCCGACGTTGAAGTGACCGTTGGCGTTGCCGCTCGCGAAAGCCGCGAACGACATGAAAAAGATCAGCAAACCGATCATGTTGTCGGAATCTCCTAGTGCTTTCGAAATGAAAGCACTCGGGTTATAAGCGAAAGTATGAGAAGAGTCAAATAAAAAAACAGCCGACACGGCTGTTTTTTGAACAAGTTTAGCTCTCAGACGCCATCACGAACCTGGTCTGCATTTGAATAATGCCAAGCGCCATGAGGAAATATGCCACCAGGTAAATGAGATCGCCGTAACCACTTACCCCCCAGTTGCCGGCACTTGCTTGATAGAGGAAATTGAAATCGGCTAAGTATTGGACGGCCAGCGCAAGTAGAATGAACAATACGCGATGCTTCATGACTCCTCCAAGCGTTTTTAAGGTGAGTAAATAGGTCAGGAGCGCGATTGATACGTAAATTGCCTGACCGATCGGGTAACCAAAGTCTAAGAGTGATTGGATGATGCCAGCGTCCTGAAAATCGTAACCACGTAAGAAGAGTAAGTATGGCAAAAGAATCATGATTACTGGGATGGCGAGAGCGCACGGGCGACTTTTCAGTGTTGCGAAAGAAAAGCGTACCCCTGATGCTCCGGCGAGCATGACAGCTCCGTAGATGTAGAACACGATACTTCCAAAGAAGCCAACATCAGCCAAGGATGGGTAGGGGATTTCGTATTGTAAGAAAAGATTGTAGACACTAAAGACGCTTTGCCCAAATGTTTGGAGAAGTAGCCCAACTCCAAAAGCAACAAGAAGTCTGCCGACTACACTTTTTTCGCCGCCCCAATCAAAAGCAATTTTAAGTCCCCAAAGTCCACCAATAAGCGACATGAGCTGGTAGGATGCCCCCCAGATCATTTTTGCAAAGGTAGCATCAGGGAAAAAGAGGTGGAGGACAAGCCACCAACTCGTGAGCAAAAACATGAGTACAACGGCGGTTCTCGCGCTCCAGTCTTTGAATAGCGTTCGCGTTTCTTTTTTCCACATATTCCTCATTAAGTATAGCATTTGTTTTACTCTACACACTCATGATCTGGTATTTTTTTAAATACCGATGTGGATCAAAGCTGCTTTTTGCTTTCTTTAATCCAGGAATCCCCAAATCCTGTTGGTAGTTAATATATCTTCGTCCTTGAAGGTGAAAGTATTTAGCGGTTTCCTGCATTACCACCTGATAGGCACCAGGATAGGTAGCTGGATTCGCCTTTTCAAAGTGAATCATGATCATGTCGTCCTGAAGGACTTCATTTAATGTAAAGCCAATCAGGCAATTCTCGACGTAGAACCCTAACCCAACAAGTTTCGGGCACGGGGCAAGTTTGAAAAACCTTTGAAAAGCTATAAATTCGTTGATTGTTTCACTTGGTGACTTACGTCGATTTTCAACCCATTGCTCAAAGAAAGAGATGAGTGTGAATTGCACATCTGCTTCATGAATCGGCAGCACACGGACTTCTACAGAAAATGACTTTGAAAATTTTGTAATGAGGTTTCGATGTGATTTTAAGGTACTTCCGGGATAAGTAGTCAGTTTCTCGATACTGAGAATGTAGTCGAAATTCAACTCATCTTCATGAGTTGAGAGCGTATCTGTATCAATATTTACAGCTATTTCTTCTGGTACAAGCTTGAGGACGGGCGCGAGTCCCAAGCTCTTACGATGATCGAGCAGGACACGGGCGGTATCCTGAACACGGTTTCGACCAATGAAGCAATGACATGGTTCTCCACTTAGATAGTCCGTCATCACAATGACGAGATTATCGAACAAGTAGGTGAGTCGAGTTTCATTTTTTATGTCCCATGACCACAGGCTTGTAAAATTAAAATCTGAGTAGGGTGGGAGCCCCTGATTGGCAATTTCGAGGTCGAACCGGTGGTCTTCAGTAAGTGCGACAAAATCTGGAAATTCAACACGCATGAGGAAGTCTGCTTTTATCTTGGCTATATTGTACAGGTTAGCGTTACGGTAGTCACTTTGGAACTGTGCTAAAATGTGTAAGAATCTATGATTGCCACTGCGCAACTTGTGGAGCGCATTATCAAAGAACAGGAGCTGGTGATCGGCCCGCTTGCTTTGCGTGAGGCAAGAAAAGTTAAAGGACTTACAGTTAAAACTGATGGCGGAGTAAAGCTCACGGGGAGCAATAAAAAAGTGCTCGGTGATCTTGTGAAGCAGTACGAAAAATTGTTTGGACCTGCTTCTTTGGACGTTTGTCGCGAAGCGGTGAAAGCACTTCTCCCGCAGGTAGCCAAGGAAGATGTACCCGATATCCTTAAGTAAAGGATATGGTTAGGAATCAGATTAACGTTGATCTTTATGCCCGCAATGCTGAGTTAGCGGTGCGTAATAAGACGCTGTCGCTTCTCCATAAACTCGACCAAGTCACACTTTCCACTCTTACAACAGAAGAGATGACTGGTCAGATTACGGCTACGCTTGCAAAGGAATTTTTATACCCCTTTGTAGGTATTGGGGTATGCGATAAGCGTCAGTCTACTTTTGAGTGGATGTCGATTGCATGTCCTGATGGAAAATCTACAATCTGTGAACGGCGCGCGTATCAGAAATCTTTTTCCCTCAAAACAATCCATAATGCCTGTACGCAGGTTATCGCCTCACACAGACGAGCTGAGCTCTCCTCACTCCATAAGCTACTTGAGCCGGTTATTGAGAAGCAGTTAATTGACGAGGTTTCCACAAAAGGACAAATCAAGAGCGTGCTGGTTTTCCCGCTCATTGTTAATGGGGCTTGTGTTGGAGTGCTTGCTATTGGTCTGAACCGGAGTAAGAAGGACCTGACGAAATATGAGCAAGACACGTTTACACCCTTGCTCGGATTGGTGACGATTGCGTTACAGAAGGCCATGACGTACAGCTCGCTTGTTGAAACCACAAAAAAACTGAGGGTAGCGAACCGGAGACTGAAAGAGCTCGATGCTTTGAAGACGGAATTTTTATCCATTGCAAGTCATCAATTGCGTACGCCAATGGCTGCGATCCGTGGCTATGTTGATCTCATCATGGATGGTTCTTACGGTAAGTTATCCGATCAACAAACAGAAGTGGTAGGAAAAATTCATTCAAGTGTTGAGGGTCTGATTGAGCTCGTAGGTCAACTTTTGAATGTGTCTCGAATCGAAAGCGGAAAAACCGTTCTGACAATAGAGCCAATTGATATCGTCGCGATTGCCACGGATGTAACCGGTTTTCTCTCAATCAAAGCCACCGAACAGAAGCTTAACCTTGTACTTACACCGGCTACTGTGGTGCCGGTCATGGGAGATGCTGCCAAAGTGAAAGAGGTCCTCATGAACGTTATTGAGAACGCCCTGAAGTATACAGATCAGGGGGGTGTTACTGTGAGTTTTGTAGATGAACCAAAAGCAGTACGCGTTAATGTGACGGATACGGGCATTGGTTTAGATAAAAATGGTATTGATCGATTGTTTCAAAAATTTTCTCGGGTTGAAGCTTCGGCTGCAAACCATCCAGGCACTGGGCTTGGCCTGTACGTTTGCAAACGCCTAATTGAAGCCATGGGCGGTGAAATTTGGGTAGAAAGCCCGGGCTTAGGCAAGGGGAGTATCTTTAGTTTTCGTTTAAAAAAGGCCCCTACCGCTTTACAAAAGACACAAAAGACGGTATAATTCTTCATCAGTTGCCAGGATTCACTTGGCACTGACATGGAGCGTACGCATGTTCGGACGGATTTCCGAAGGAGACCGTGAGCATTTCAAGCGGGGTGGTTCCTGCCTCATCCTCGACCTCGATCGTTACGGGGAGGGGCAGCCCGCGGAGGTGTGGTGGGGCCAGGTGGAGGATCTGGCCTCGGGTCGTCAGATCAAGGTCGCCATCCATGGCGGCCGGTTCGACAGGGATCCCAATTCCAAGCGTTTCGTCATGTCCGAAGAGCCTGTGGGGGTTCCGTTCCAGGGAAGCCACTTCGTCTTCCCGGACACCGAGGCCTTTCGTGGCATGGTCCTCAGTCCGGATCTGCTCGCGGCGCACATGCGCCTGGTCCTCGCGACGTCGATCGGTTTCGATGCTTCTCCGCCGGAGATCACCGGCATCGCCTACATGACGTGATCCGCATTCTTCAGGCGCTGCCCTTCTGGGCGGCGCCGTTTGTATTAAAAATACATGACCCAGAAGGTCATGTATTTTGGCGGTGTCTGTGGGTTTAGTACCAAATTTATGAGGATCTTTGAAAGGGTTTCTGGAGATTTATTTGAGACGAATTTGAGGCAGGTGGGTCGGGCCTATTTTTCGAATGATTCGAGGCATCGATCGATATCTCGATACGAGCTGAGCGTCACCAATTTTGCCGAATACGGATGTACGAGTTGGCGAATGGTTGGTGCTCCTCGTTTGTAGCCAATCCCGTAACGCGTATAGAATACATGGCGTAGAAGGACCACAAGATCTCTAAGTCGTTCTTCCCTGCGACCAAGATGCCGCTTGAGAATGCTCCACCACTGAGAGAGTATCGTCCTAAATTCTAGGAGGAAAATGATGTCAGCTTTTTCTAGACCGCCCTTTATCAAATTCGTGGTCGTGCCTTCGATGATCCAAGAGCTATTTCGATAGGCCATCTCAATTGCTTTGAGACTAACCTGCGGATCTTGCTTTTCAGTAAATTTGGTTTTCCAATAGAAATCATCCGTCGAATGCGCTTCGATCCCGAGTGCTGACGACAGCCGACGAGCAAATGTCGTTTTGCCTCTCCCGGCATCTCCAACAATGAGGACCCTTTGCGG
>JAUPWK010000061.1 GCA_030916555.1 Patescibacteria group bacterium
CGCGACTTTCCAAATGAATCTACAGAATTTGAGCACCGGCACGTACAACTTTGTGCTTTACGGTGAGGACCGGGATGGTCGAAGATCAGGGTCAGTGCCATTTCGTGTGAGTGTAAGTGGAAGCGCGACCACAAATATCGCGGGTGTATATTTGCCGCCAACGTTGTCGATTGATAAGAGTCAGGTAAAACAAGGGGATGGCTTAGTAGTTACCGGTCAGACAGTTCCGCTCAGCACCGTTACTGTGTTTGTTGGTCAGCCTGGAAACCTAACTGACCAAGTACTCGCGAATGCAGACGGAACATATTCATACTCGCTTGCGACGAGCTCACTATCGATAGGCGATTATTCGGTGAGCGCTAAAAGTACCCTCGGAAATGAGGCGAGTGATTTTGGCACCTCAGTCTTCTTTAAGGTTTCAGACAGAAGTGTGCCGACACCGGAGGGATACCTGAAAGCCGATCTTAACCACGACAATCGGGTCAACTTGGTCGATTTCGCAATTGCAGGTTTTTGGTATAAGCGAGATTTAAGCTCAGCCTTCTTGCCTGAAGAGACAAAGTATTTAAATGGTGACGGAAAAATTGACCTCACCGACTTTGCGATCATGGCGTTTTACTGGACGGGTTAATTTTGGCGTATGGCGCAGATCTATTTCAGCATTCCAAGCGGATCAATCACTTTGGGGAGCACCTTTGAGGTTGGTGTGTATTTGGATTCGCAGACACAGTCGATTGCGGCAGTGGAGAGCTCGATTGTGGTGCCTGATGGTCTCAAAGTGGTGGATATTCGCGACGGAAATTCAGTGGTGAATTTATGGCTATCGCGGCCAATGATCGATGCCCAAGCTATCCCGTTTAGCGGAGTTATTCCAGGCGGCTTTGTGGGTGAGCGTGGCGAGCTTTTCACTTTCGTAGTCAAAGCGGAGGCGCTGGGGGAAATGCGAATTGAATCGTCCCAAGATAAAGTTTTACTTAATGATGGTTCGGGGACTGAGGTGAATGCGTTGCCGGGTCCGATTGGCTTTGCAGTGGTGGAGGCGGGGGAGGTGTCAAATGTTGAGACTCTGACGGATTCGGCTCCACCGGAGTTATTTACGCCGGTTTTGTATAAGCAAGACACTACGGGTGATTGGTATCTTGTTTTTGCTGCACAAGATAAGTTATCGGGAATTGATCATTATGAAGTTCGGCAAGGGTGGTCGCATTGGCAAAGGGCAGAAAGTCCGTATCGATTGCAGGGTCAAAAATTGCATGGAAAAGTTCTGGTAAGTGCCGTGGATGAAGCTGGAAATAGCCGAGTGGTTGAGGTTGCTGGGACAGGAAGTTTGCTTGGTCCGGTAGGCTTTGGCATTTGCGGTATACTTGCAATAATCTTGTTGACCATATTGGTCTTGATGGTAAAGACACGGCTATGGCCGAAAAAGCGCAGACGCTCAGTTTAAAAAGATTTTTTGGAGGCGGACTCTTGTTCGTTGCACTCTTTGCGTCTACACCCGTTCATGCGGCAAGCCAATATTTTTCTCCAAGTGGCGGAAGCTATAAGGCGCACTCTACATTTGCAGTCAGCGTTTACGCGGAAAGCCTTGATCAACCTGCAAGTGCTTTTTCTGCCAATATCCATTTTCCTCCAGACAAACTGCAGGTGGTTGCACTGGCAAAGGGGGAGTCGATTATTAGCATTTGGGTTCAGGAGCCAAGTTATGCTAATGACACGGGAACGATTCGTTTTGAGGGCTTGATACCAAATCCTGGTTACACTGGCGCGGGTGGTAAGCTGCTTACAATCACCTTTGAAGCTGTCGGTGATGCTCCGGTTGAGCTGACCTTCGCAGACGGCGTCATTCTTGCAAATGATGGTTACGGCACAGATATTACCGCTGGTCTTGGCGCAGCAGCGTTTACGTTAGTAGCTGCTGATGACACGCAGTTAATTGATGACACAGCTCCGCAGGGTGACGGTCAGCCGGTGAAGGTTGATCAAGGTCCTCATCGTCCAGCTGGGACGGTTGAGGGTATCCAGACCGCCATTGTCTCTGCCTTTGATGGTTCAAGCGGTGAATCTGGTCAGGCTTCTTGGCTTGACGGTTTGATGGGCACTGGGCCGGTTACACTGTTCACGCAATTGTTACAGATTGCGATCTTGTGCTTACTTGCACTACTGATTTTAGCTGCACTTATTGCAACGTGCCTGTATATTTTGCGTTTTTCTCATCACCAAGCACGAACTGCGATTCGTGGATTGAGTGATCAAAAAGCCCGACGCATTCGCACCGTTCTCTCGCGTTTGGACCGAGACATTCATCATAATTTGCGCCGACTTGAAAAGGTGAGCCGTACTAGGGATTTACCTCCAGAGATTGATAAGACCATTTTATCCGTGTCACGCGCTTTGGTTGATTTGGAGGATGATATCGCGGTTTCGCTCAAGGACTTTTAGTTTGTATGCGAGCTTTGCGACGGCTCATGGTTGGCGGACTGTTGGCTGCAATGCTTTTTGGCATGCGGCCATTTTCGGTCGCGGCTCAAGCGGAAGGGACGCAGCTGTTTTTTTCTCCTGCCTCGGGGACAAATCTTGTTGGAGCCACGTTTGATGTCTCGGTGCTTTTGAATACGCAAGGTAAGAGCATTAATACGGTTCAGGTTGATATTACTTTCCCCGCCGATAAATTACGTATCGTAAAGCCGTCATCGGATAAATCGCTTTTAGCCATTTGGCTTGAACCACCAGTCTATTCAAATACAAACGGCACCGCGCATCTTGTAGGGGTAATCCCAAATGGAATTACCACAAGTAGCGGGTTGGTTTCTACGATTACCTTTGAGGCTATTGCGACCGGTACGGCAGTGATTGAGGTGAGGTCTTCTTCAAGCGTGCTCGCAAATGACGGTTTAGGCACGGAAACGCTGACCGGTCTTGGACGCGCGACTTTTTCTTTGACACCAAAGCCTCCAGACGGGGTTAACGTGTATTCAGATACTCATCCCTTTAGCGATCAGTGGTACAACAACGGTTCCGTTCTTTTTACGTTAGAGAAGGAACCGGGCGTTACGGATTTTAGTTATGATTTTGATAATAAACCATTCACCGTACCGGATAACGAAGCAGAAACTTCGGATGCCACTGTTCATTTTGAAGACGTAAAGGATGGTTTGTGGTATTTCCATGTAAAGGCTAAGAAGGATGGGGTGTGGGGTACGCCAACGCACGTACTTGTTCGTATCGATACACAAGCGCCAGCAAAATTTAAGCCGGAGTCGCAAGTACTTTTCTCTGGCGACCAGGCTAAAGTATTTGTTTCTTTCTTCACCACCGACGAGCATTCAGGCATCGATCATTATGAGGTTGGAGTTTTAGAGGCTGGCCAGTCAGCTGATGAGTCACCGGTATTTGTGCGTACAGAAAGTCCATATCAGCTCCCTAAGCTTCTTGGAAAGCATTTTAAGGTTGTAGTGAGGGTGTTTGATCGAGCTGGTAACGTCACGGATGAACAGATCAGTGTTAACGTCAGTACTTCAGTGCTAGCCTGGATTAAGGCGCATATTTTTACACTACTTGGAGTGCTTTTGGCGCTTGGTATTCTTTACGGCATCCTTCACCTCCATCTGTATAA
>JAUPWK010000062.1 GCA_030916555.1 Patescibacteria group bacterium
CTCACCATCAGCGAAGGCAGCTTTTAGTCGGGTGAGAGCGCCAACCTTGTCTTCAACCTTAAAATTGATCTCGCCGGAATGTGCATATTTACGGAGTGGCGCCACGATCTCAGATAATTTTTTGCCCTCACGTGCCATTTCAGCCAGCATAATCAGCATGGTCGCTACTGGGGCTTCGTACACACCTTCCGGCATGCTCATGTAAAAATGGCCCGATGACTCCCCCGCAAACACTGCACCAGACTTCATCATCGCCTCTTTAATGAGCGCATGACCAACGCGTGTCACTTCAGGAATTCCACCGGCCTCACGAATCATATCCTCTGTAATCTTGCCCGGACGAATGTCATAACAAATTGTCGCTCCAGGGAAACGGCGGAGCATCGCCCTGGCCACCAAGCCGCGAACAATAGCCGGCTCAACCACCTCGCCGTTGTCATCTACAAAGAAAATACGGTCACCATCACCGTCAGTCGTGATACCAATATCAGCACCAATTTCCTTAACCTTATGACAGATCGCCTCAGTGTTTTCTGCCTTAAACGGATCGGCCTCGTGATTAGGGAATGAACCGTCAAAATCCCAATACATTCGTTCTACATCAAACCCATATTTAGCAAACGATAAGTCGAGATATTGTGCACCCATGCCGTTTGCCGAATCAGCAACGATCTTAAACCCGGGAAGCTCGCCAATCTCTGAAAACGCAATCTCGGCAGCAACCTGACGGGCGGCAATCCCATCAACCTCTTCTACCTCCCCAGTCCCTTCGAAAGCATCGAAATCCTCCTTCTCCATGATGTCGGCAATCTCCTGAATTCCGGTCTCGCCGCTAATTGCAACTGAACGGGCACGAACCATCTTAAAACCGTTGTAGGCGGCGGGGTTATGTGAAGCCGAAACCTGAATACCTCCGTCTGCATCAACATCACTCACACCAAAGTAAAAGCCAGGCGTTGAAAGCAAGCCCATACGAATAACGCGAGCGCCCTCCGCAACCAAACCCTTCACGAGCTCAGCTTCATACGGAACAGAACTTGGACGCATGTCGTACCCTACCGCAATCGTTGGAGCCTCTCCCCCGATTTCTCTGCGAATAAACGTCGCGAAAGCTCGCCCTAAAGCATAGGCGAAGGCCGGTGTAATGTCTTTATCTACAAGTCCGCGGATATCGTAAGTCTTAAAAATGTGGCGTGGAATGGTCATAAGATCTGAGGTTAGCCAAAATTTGTCCAAAACCTTTTGACATTTACGAGGATAAATCGTACGCTCATCTTAACAAAGATTGTTATCTCTGTCTTCTATGCTCATGATCATCGGCCTGGTACTCGTCGGCATTATCGTGCTCGTGCTCATCTGGTTGGTGGGCGTCTTTAACCAACTCATTCGCGGACGTACGCGCGTAGAAGAAGCCTGGTCAGATATTGAAGTACAGCTTAATCGTCGGTACGACCTGATTCCAAACCTGGTGAACACCGTGAAGGGCTACGCTAAGCATGAGGACGACGTCTTTACAAAGGTAACCGAAGCCCGTACCGCCGCCATGTCTGCCAACAATCCCCATGATCACGCCGTGGCCGAGAATCAACTGTCCTCAACCTTGAAAACATTGTTCTCCGTGGCTGAAGCTTATCCAGATCTCAAAGCTTCGAGTAACTTCGCCCACCTCCAAAGTGAGCTCGTGGATGCTGAAGACAAAATTCAGGCGTCACGTCGTTTTTATAACAGTCTCGTGCGTCGCTTCAATATTGCCGTACAAACCTTCCCAACTACACTCGTTGCTGAAATGCTTGGTTTCAAGAAATTTGATTTCTACGACGCTCCAGAAGTTGCAAACGCTACCCCACAGGTACAATTCTAGATCACTTCTCGGTTCGCGGTTCGATCTGTAATCCTGGTGGGATCACTTTTATCTTTCGACCTTTCACGCACGCTATGTACAACCAAATTGCCGCTAACAAACGTAAAACCTGGCTTCTTGTCAGTCTTGTGGCTGCCATGATTATTGGACTATCAGCGTTGTTTGGATATCTCGAAGGGTTCGATATTGTAAGTACCATCATCATTGGCTCAATGATCGCAAGCACGCACGCGCTCATTAGCTATTTCTTCGCTGACAAAATCGCTCTCGCAAGTAGCGGCGCGAAAGCGATTAAAAAACAGGACGCCCCGGAACTCTGGAATGTGGTTGAAAACCTGTGTATTGCAAACGGACAACCCGTTCCTTCCATTTACATCATCACCGACGACAGTCCGAACGCCTTTGCAACCGGTAGGGATCCTGAACATGCTTCGATTGCATTTACCACCGGTATTCTCAAACTCCTTGATAAACAAGAATTAGAAGGCGTAACCGCACATGAACTTTCACACATCAAAAACTACGATATCCGTGTCATGACCATCGTAGTCGTGCTCGTAGGTTCCATCATGCTCCTTGCAGACATCCTCCTACGCACCATGAGTTTTGGAAAACGAAACAGCAAGGACAACTCCGCCGCCGCGGTCCTTGTAATCATTGGCATCGTGCTTGCCATCCTCTCGCCTTTGTTCGCACAACTCATCCAGTTAGCCGTATCGAGAAGTCGAGAATATCTCGCCGACGCCTCCGGAGCACTCCTCACGCGCTACCCAGAAGGCCTAGCACAGGCACTTGAAAAAATCTCTGCCGTGAACATGCCGCTCAAATCAGCGAGCAACGCTACCGCTCATTTGTTCATCGCAAATCCGTTTGGTCGAAATCAACGTCGTTCAGCCCTAAGCAACCTCTTCTCCACTCATCCGCCAATCACCGAACGCATCAATCGCCTCCGTAACATGGGTGAATAAACATTATGAACGATATCTTGGATAAATTCACCAACCATCTCAAAGGCGTGTTGACGCGTGCCCTTGTATACGTGGTCGAAACCGGCGGAGAAGCTATCTCTCCCACACACTTATTGTGGGCGCTTGGCATGCAGCAAGGCTCAATTGGATCAGAGATCCTGTCAAAATCAGGACTACCTCCTGAAACGTTACGACTTCTCGTGAGTGCGACACCGCTCAAAGAGTCCTCAATCTTCCCAAGTGCCGAACGTGTCACGCCGCTCCTGTCAGAAGAAGCGAAGAAGGCCGTTGAAAAAGCAGTGCTCTCAGCAAGCATGCATGAGCATCGCTATGTTGGTACGGAACATTTACTCTACGGACTCCTGCAAACAAGGACTGATGAAATCAACACATTCCTAACCGGCCAAAGCGTAAGCCCCGACACCCTCTACGAACAACTGAATATCGTCTTTAAAACAACCTCGGAATTCCCAAATTTCCCTAAACCAAGCGAATCCACAAAGCCGAATACGCAACCCTGCGAAGAATGCGGGGAAATTCATGAGAAGCATGAACACGTTGAAGAAAAATCGGCACTAGAGTTCTTCACAACTGAACTCACCGCCAAAGACCATGTTCAGAAGCTCGACAATTTAGTTGGACGCGAACTTGAAATTGATCGCTTAGCGGCCATACTTTCCCGTCGAACAAAAAACAATCCACTCCTTCTGGGCGAACCAGGGGTAGGAAAAACCGCGATTGTCGAGGGTCTTGCAAAGCGTATAGTAAGTGGCAGTGTTCCGGCAGCGCTCTCAGGCAAGCGAATCTTTGCCCTTGATATGGGCTCACTCATTGCCGGTACCATGTACCGCGGAGACTTTGAAGGTCGATTAAATGATGTCCTTGAGGAAGTTCGCGGCCTCAATAACGCCATGCTCTTTATTGACGAGCTTCATACCATCATGGGCGCCGGGGCCACGAGCGGATCACTTGATGCTGCAAATATTCTAAAACCCGCCCTGGCACGCGGTGAACTCCGCTGCATTGGAGCTACTACGCAAAACGAATACAAAAAACACATTGAAGCCGACCCAGCCCTCGCTCGACGGTTTGCGCCCATCACCGTAACGGAACCAAGCGCGCGTGAAACCGTAAGCATCCTGAAAGGCCTCGTACCGCGCTATGAAGAACACCATGGGGTACGCTTCAGCCCGGGCAGTTTAGAGTTAATTGTAGATATTACCGGCAAACATATTCCAGGTCGACAATTCCCCGACAAAGCCATTGATCTCATGGATGAGGCAGGGGCGGCAGGACAAACGCATAAACCCGCCAGCCAAGAGCTGGATGTTATCAAAGCAAAGCAAGCAGAATTGGCAAAAATCCAAACGGATAAAGCCGCGGCTGTGGCCGGTGAACGCTTTCCGGATGCTATCAATCTCAAGCAGACCGAAGAAAAATTGAAACAGGAACTCAAAAAGTTATCCGCCGCGCGTGCAAAAACCGCCAAGGTTATTATTGATCATGCGCTCATTCTCAAGGTTGCCTCCCGCATGACTGGGGTGCCGCTTGAGAAACTCTCTATTACCGATACCGAGAAACTCCGTGGTCTGCGCGCCAAACTCGAACAGCATGTTGTTGCGCAGCCGCAAGCACTGCAAGCAGTCTCCGATGCTGTACTGCGAGCAAAACTTGGCATTGCTCGCGAGGGTCGGCCACTGGCCTCATTCATGTTCGTTGGCCCATCAGGAGTCGGCAAAACTGAACTTGCAAAAGCATTGGCCAAAGAGGTTTTCGATGATCCGAAGGCGCTCATTCGCTTAGATATGAGCGAATTCGCTGAAGGCTTTGCCGTGAGCAAGCTCGTGGGTTCCCCACCGGGATACGTAGGCTTCAGAGAAGGCGCAAAGCTTACGGATGCGGTAAAAAATCGTCCACATGCCGTGGTCTTGTTCGATGAGTTTGAAAAAGCTCATGCTGACGTCCACAATCTTCTCCTCCAGGTACTCGATGACGGAATTCTCACGGACGCGACCGGCCAAACTATCAGCTTCCGTAATTGCATCATCATTCTGACCACTAACGCCGGTCGGGAGCGTTTTGAAAGAGGCGAACTGGGTTTTGGTGGCCAAAAATCTGGTCAACCAAACGCGCTTGATCTTCGTCCGCTCCTTGAAGAACACTTTAAGCCCGAACTCTTAAACCGCATCAATCGCATCGTCGTCTTTGAACGCCTGCAGGAAAAAGACCTGCTCAAAGTCGTGGAGCGTGATCTCAAAGAACTCTCTGGACGCCTCAAGAAACGCGGACTTGTACTCACCGGCGCCAAAACTGTCACCTCAAGTCTTGTGAAGGCAATTAATCCAAAGTTCGGTGCCCGAGACGTTCGACGTGTCGTAGAGGAGCGCATTGAACAACCAGTCGCCGAGCTCATGTTGCAACACTTTGGTAAACCAAAAAAATCGCTGCGACTCAGTGTCACAAAAACTGGAGAAATTCGCGTACAGTAAACAGGGAAAAACGGGCTCAACGCCCGTTTTTTCGTGCTATAATTTCGACATATGGCAGGTAACGCCGCAGTCTTTAGTTCCGGCTCAGTTGATACTGGCGCCAAGCTTCGGGCTGATAAGTTGGCTGCACAACGCGAACGAGTCAAAGCGGTAAGCAATGTCACCCCTGCCCGCACTGGGCTGGCGCAGAATACTGCCAACAACCGCGAGCAGGACGGCGCTCAAGCTTTCCCTACCGATATCGCCCAAGACGAAGCTTTCCGGAGAACTGCGCGCGCTAATCAAGTACGTCGTCAAATTGGAAGCGCCGCCGGACTTGACCTTGACCGTCGATCCATTAGTGGGGACGATGATAGTGAATTTGATGCGGTTCAACAGGATTACGCTAACCGTGAAAGCAATTTCTTTACGGACAATCAAATAGGCATAGACGCACGTGCCAACACCGCCAAACGCGGAGAGCTTGAAAATTTGCAAAATCAAGCCCTCCAGAAGGGCATGCAAGCACTCACGAAAACACCACAAAAAGAGCTGAGTGGACTTGCTGTTAACCTTGGTGCCGATGCCGCAGAAGGCATTGATGCCGCCTTTGAGGATTTTGGACTCACGCAGTTCATCACCTTTATAAAAAACTGTGTTTCAGCCGTGCGGACCATTTTCAAGCCTAACGTCGCCGAACACCAAAATGCCATGCAGCAGCTAAGGTCACAGATGACCGAGTCATTCCTAGATACATTCGCCCCACCGTTCACGCTAGCAACTATGGCCGGAATTTCCGGACTACTTGGTTTTCTCTTTCAACTCCTGATTATCGGCTTTTTCCTTGTTATACTTAGCTTCATCCTCATCTTCTTGGTTGGCATTCTGACTGTTGCGCAAAATCCTTTCAGTACCATTGTGACCTTATTCCGCTCCACCATTGGCATCTAGTGTATGACCGAAAAACAACAAGCTGTCTTGAAAATCGTTGGCCTCATTGCTGTAGCTGGACTCATGGGAGTAGCCCTGTATTTCATGATTTTTGGCGGCGGCCCAAGCATTAAGCCGGTCATAACACCAGAAACACCCGGTACAACAGGTGGCGGGCTACCAACAGCGGGAAGTGGGACACCAGGAGGAAACACCGGTGGTGGCACGGTCCCCACTGGTCCAGGCGTACTCACGCCATCTCCGGTAGCTGATGGCGGCCTCACACAAACAACCCGCCTCACCTCTGGAGGAGTTCTTCAGCCAACAATTACAAGCGGTGGTACACTCGCCTATTACGATCCACGTGATGGAAAGTTTTATACCATTGATGCTAATGGCAATGTCGCACTCCTGTCTCAGGGCAGCTTCCCGTATGCCTCAGACGTAACGTTCTCTGACGGCGCCACTTCGGCAGTCATTGAATTCCCTGATGGGAGCAATGTTGTTTACGACTTTACCACCGGTAAACAATCGACACTTCCTTCTCACTGGGAAGACTTCGCCTTCTCTGACGATAGCACGTCAATTGCCGCAAAAAGCGTCGGTACTGATCCGTCAAACCGGTCCCTCGTCATCAGCTCCGCCGATGGCTCAAGCGCTAAAGCTATCGCCCCACTTGGCGATAACGACAGCCTCGTCAATGTAAGCTGGTCACCAGATGGTGACGTAGTCGGGTTCTCAAAAACCGGGTCATCTGGAAATGCTTTTGGACAAAATGAGGTCTACCTTATTGGTGATGATGGTCAAGCCGCAGGAGTGCTTATTGTAAACGGTTCAAACTTCAAAAACATCTGGGCGCCAGACGGAAGCAATCTCATGTATTCCGTAGCTGATGCTGGAGATGAGTACCGAACCAGCCTCTGGTACGCGGATAGTCGCGGAGACAGAACCGGAGATACTCGCGTCCGCTTAAGCATAAAAACAAGTGCTGATAAATGTATATTTGCTTCAAATACGTTAGCGTATTGCGCCGTGCCTCTTGATATGCCCGCTGGCGGTGGAGCCACGTCTTCCCTGATTACGTCGCCGGACAACCTTTTCAGTGTCGCACTTCCATCCGGAAAATCGACTCTCGTAGCTATTCCTGATCAAGAAACGAAAATGACGAATTTGAGTGTTTCCGCGGATGGCAAACAGTTATTTTACACTGACACCGTGGGACGCTTGAACTACATTCAACTCAAATAGCTATGCGCTACTATTGGCACTTTCTTATTGCCGCGAGCTTGATTACCGGTTTTGTAATTTTATTCTTTGTCTTTTCGTTAAGCACAAAAGACAACATCAATTTTACGAATGATACGGAGATCACCACTCCCTCTGTTACAGTCGCTGACCCAATCCTGGGCCCCATGACTGCTCCGGTAACGCTCGTCAACTACGGTGATTACGAATGCCCAAGCTGCGCCGATCTTGATGCCAGTCTCCTAGCGCTCCGCGCCGAGTACGGCGATACCTTGAGAATTGTCTGGAAAGACATGCCGAACGTTTCTCAGCACGATCAGGCCCTACCGGCGGCCGTAGCCGCTCAGTGCGCTGGAGAGCAAAAAAAGTTCTGGGAATATCACAGCTTACTCATGGCTAACCAAGCCAATTTAAGCCCAGAGTTGTATACTCAGATTGCGACAGAGCTTCAACTCAAAGACAAAGCCTTTGCCAGGTGCACAGAGGACCAAGCCACTCTACCTCTTGTGCAACGCGGCTTCGATGAAGGCGTAGCGCTTGGCATTACCGCCACTCCAACGCTCTACATCAATGGCGAACGCTATACCGGTGCCATGACCACCTCAGAAATCAGACGGATTATTGATCGTATAACCTCTTCATTGTGAAGAAGCTCCTCTCCTTTTTAATTCTTTCTTTTGTACTGGCTCCCGCGTTTGTCTTTGCTGATGCCGGTGGAGCTGGTCAGGGAAACGAAATCCCTAGTCCACTTGATTGTGAGGGTTATTTTGAGTGTGTTTGCAATACCAGCGCTCCACAAACCGACTATCTTCCCGTCTCAACCACCGCCACCACTCCAGAAGCATGTAATAGCTACTGCCAAGGACTCACAGACCCCACCACCTATGACTGGAGCTGCTGGCTTGGCGGCTCAGTAATGTTTAACGGTGTATCTCGCCTGGAAGAAAGTGGCGTCATAGGAGACTCGGCTAGTGCCACAACCTCAGCTCCCACCGTACCAGCTGAGGCGCCGGCTCAGCCGCTCATCCCCATCCTCAACGTTCCCATTCCAGGGCTTGATTGGTCGAAAGCGACCACCGTCTCAAATGGCCAGCAGCATAGCAATCTGCTTGGCGCATATGTAAACGCGGTCTATGCTTACATGCTTGGCGCTGCAGCGCTCATTGCCGTCACCATGCTCATGATTGCTGGATTGCAATACGCTACCGCCAGAGGAGATTCAAAACAGGTTGATAACGCAAAGAAGCGCATCAATAACGCGGTCGTTGGCATTATTCTTCTTTTGCTTGCTTACAATATTGCTTTCATCGTAAATCCAGCAACGGTGAAGTTTAAATCACTTGATATTCAGGTAATCAAAGGCATCGAGGTTGACGATGAAACACCAGTCAATTTTTCC
>JAUPWK010000063.1 GCA_030916555.1 Patescibacteria group bacterium
AGCCCAACAAACAGGCCCCAAACCTGTAAATGGATCGGCCCAAAATTGATGGTATTCCAGGCTAAGTACGGAATCATAAAGCTCCAAGTTCTTTCAACGCCAATCGGAAAGATGTGATCGCAGCCTGGCCGTCGCGTCGTGATAACTTCTTCAAAGGTTCATGCGCTAACGTATTGCGTAGACCATGTGCCCAACGCACCCGCTTCAGGCGATGATACTTGTGGATCGCAAAATTTAATCGATCATTCAATGAACGCCCTGGAAACATTTTCGCCTGTAGAGCCATATCAAGCACCGCGTCTGCCTTAATAATTGCCATGCGCAAATGCGTTTCATCACCATCCGCAGCATGTGATTCAACCTCGGCCCAAGCCTGTAAAATACGGCGCCGCGAATCATCTCCAAACTGCATTTTACGCACAATGCGGCGGCCTACATAGACCGCCGCAAAGGCTCCAAGCACAAACACGAGACCAACAATTACAGATGGCAGCACACTGAAAAACACATCGGTGAGCTCCGTGGTAATGTTCATGAATTACGCTTGAGGAATTTTCGTGTGCCAATCCGTCACCGCCTGATACGCTGCTGCAGCCTTATAGAGTGTCATCTCGGCAAACGGCTTAGCTTGCAGTTGCAAACCGACAGGCAAATTGTTTGCAAAACCACACGGCAAAGAAATGCCAGGTAAGCCAGCGATGTTAGCCGGAGTCGTGAACACATCCGCCAAATACATGGCGATTGGATCATCGAATTTTTCACCAAGCTTCCAAGCCGTACCCGGAGTAGTTGGGCCCAAGATCACGTCTACCTGCTTAAAAGCTTCATCAAATTCTTTACGCAAGGCATTACGTACCGCTAACGATTTCTTGTAAAAAGCATCGTAATAACCGGCTGACAAAATAAAGGAACCGAGCATGATACGGCGCTTCACTTCAAGTCCGAAACCCTCACTACGAGCGGTCAGGTACGAATCCTCAAGCGCCCCTGGAGCACGCGTTCCGTAACGCATGCCATCAAAACGTGCCAAATTGCTGCTCGCTTCTGCTGGTTGCAAAATGTAATACGTTGGCAAGGCGTACGGAGACAGCGGCAAAGAAATTTCAATAATCTCTGCGCCCTGCTGTTTGAAAACCTCAATTGCCTCTTCAACTCGAGCACGGACTTCTGGATCCATGCCGTCAATGAAATATTCTTTTGGCACGCCAACCTTTAATCCCTTGAGCGTTGGTTCGAGCAACTCGGCGACTGGCTTGTCAGTAAGCTCTGTAGAAGTAGCGTCATGCGCATCTCTCCCCTCAATGACTTCCATGACAAGCATGGCGTCCTCCACGGTATGCGTGAATGGACCCACCTGATCTAAACTTGAAGCCAGCGCCACAATACCGTAACGAGACACACGACCATACGTAGGCTTCAGGCCAACAATGCCGCACATAGCCGCCGGCTGACGAATAGAACCACCCGTATCAGAACCAAGTGCTGCAGCCACAAAACCCGCCGCCACTGCCGCTGCCGATCCTCCGGAAGATCCTCCTGGAATCCGCTCCAAATCCCAAGGGTTATGTGTTTTCTGGAAAGCGGAAGTTTCTGTAGACGAACCCATGGCAAATTCATCCATGTTGGCTCGACCAAGAATGATCGCACCCGCTGCCTCAAGCCGCTCCACCACCGTAGCCGAATATGCCGAGGTGTAATCACGCAATATGTTTGAACCTGCACTCGCCTTTTCTCCTGCTAGCAGCATGTTGTCCTTAATTGCCACTGGCACACCGGCCAGGCGTGGCAAAGTCTCACCGCTCGCTTTCATGGCATCAATAGCGCGCGCCTTCTCTAAAGCCCGGTCTGAGAACACCTCAAGAAAGGCGCCCACCTTTGCGTCTTCAGCAGCAATCTTGGCTAAACAATTTTTTGTTACCTCCTCTGCGGTGACCGATCCCTCAAGGATAGCGTCACGAATGGCCTTCACGGTTAATAGTTCGCTCATACCAGATCAACGTGAATAAAATTAGTGACCAAAAACACCCGGCACTTCTAAAGCATCGCCCGTGCTCTTTGGAAAAGCACCCACTGCCGCATCCCGTTCAGCCTTGAGCGTGGTTGGCTCATCAACACGAAAGACATTGGTGGCATCCGTAAGGTAGGCCTTCGGGTCGACGTTTGAAGTGTCAACCTCCTGAAGCTTGGCAATGTAGTCAACAATTGAAGGCAACTGCTTCCCAAGGGTCTCCTTTTCCGCGTCCGTCAGGCGGAGCTTGGCTAATTTAGCAACGTGATCCAAATTGATTTCCATAGTTCAGATAGCATTCTCCCCCTTATTTAAGGGGGATTTAGAGGAGGTCTACTGCCCGAGCATACGCAAAAACTCAGCTTCCGACAAGATCTGTACGCCAAGCTCCCTAGCTTTGTCGGCTTTTGACCCTGGATTCTCCCCCACTACCACAAAATCGGTCTTCTTACTCACCGAATCGGAGACATTTCCGCCAAGCAAACGGATCTTCTCTTTCGCCTCTTCGCGCCCAATGCTTGCCAGGGTCCCGGTAACCACAAAACGCTTATTATCGAGCACTCGCTTTACAGCCTTTGCCCGCTTAACCCTCACACCAACTTCATCAAAATCCCGTAACATCTTCTGACCATGTTCACTCTGAAAAAACTCGTGGAGAGAATCAGCTACTGTTTCACCAATATCCGGAACGTTCATGAGCTCATCCCGGGTAGCCTTGGCAAGATTGTCGATTGAGCCAAATGACAACGCTAAGGAGAAAGCCGTTTCTCCGCCGACGTGTCGGATACCGAGTGACACGATAAAGGGCGCCAGATCGATGTCTTTGCGTGACTGAATTTGTTCATACAACTTATTCGCCGAAAGTTCAGCAAAGCCCTCAATGCCAAGAAAATCGGCAGCCTGTAAACGGAAAATATCAGGCGGAGTTTTGACAAGCCCGGCGCCGAGGAGTTTCTCAACGATCTTATCGCCGAGTCCGTCGATCTCAAAAGCTCGGGCCGCATAGAGCACTTTCTCACGCTCAACCGCATAACATTTAGGATTAGAACACATCAAGGCAACCTCGCCTTCACGTCGTTCGACCGCTGAGTCACAGACCGGACACTTACTCGGGATCTTTACCATTGTCTCTTTGCCAGTCCTGAGCTCAACTAGAACCTTCACGATCTTTGGGATGATATCTCCGGCCTTGGTTAAAATGACCGTATCCCCTACTCTCAAACCAAGACGCTCGATCTCGTCAGCATTGTGCAGAGAGGCATGGACAACGGTGGTACCAGCAACGAATGTCGGCGAGACACTGGCAACCGGCGTTAAAGCTCCCGTACGACCA
>JAUPWK010000009.1 GCA_030916555.1 Patescibacteria group bacterium
GAGCTTAGTGAGCTTAAAAGCCTCGGGATCGATATCTTTAGGATTTTCGATGTGACCACCGCGACAAAGGTCGACATAATTACCTGACTTATAGAACGTCAGATTCTGGCCGTCTTTAGAAAACTCGTTGATGAGTTCGGTCTTATATGGATTGTTCACGAACTCCTTACGAGCTTCATCGGCACTCACATCAATGCGCTCAAATGACTTCCAAGTGGTTAAAATCTTGCGCATGCGCTTCTCAATCTTTGGAAGCTCGGTCTCAGAAATCGGTTCTGGGAATTCAAAATCGTAGTAAAAGCCGTCTTCAATAGCCGGACCGATAGTGCGCTTAGCATCGGGATACATCTCAAGCACGGCGGCAGCGAGAAGGTGGGCCAACGAGTGACGATAGTGTTCAAGTTCTTGAGGGTTCATAGGTAATTAAACAAAAACCGACCAATGTCTTAAAGAGACGCTGGTCGGGGTCAAACTTGAGTTCGACGGTTCCACCCGAATTCCTCTTCCTCTTGCCAATGCTTGAGGTCGAGGCACTTTTTGGATTGTCTTTTCACTCCCGGATTGGTAGTCCGATCATTGCGAATAACCTTACTATAGCGAGCTCGTTACTGGTGGTCAAGAGGTTCATCGCTCTTCTCGCTAAAGTTTGAGTTAGCTTGGTTAAATGGTTAAATTGGTTGTTGCAACTACCAGCTCAACCAAGGCCAAGTTTCTATCAGCCGGTCAACCAATTCAACCGTTCGCTACTGCTTAGGCTCTTCAATGATAATCTTGATGTGATCCTGGAGCGTTGGCACGCGCTTAAGCCAGAAAGGCGTAAAGGAAACTGACACGTCCTGGATAGCCTCTGATGCCTGGAGAAGTGTGATTACCTCGTGCGGAGCCCGACCCACGAATCGGTCTTTATCAAGTGTCTGTGCATCTTCAGAAATCATGGATAAACCATCCAGATACACCGTAATGCCAGCCGTGCTATTTTTGATATCAATCTCCTCTACTTCAGTACGAGATGTTTGGCGGTTCACGAGCGATACCTGAAAACCGTCAGGAACTTGCTCAGATAAAAGGCGCTCAGCGGTATTTTGGACTTGAACTTTTGGGTAATAAACTGCGGCTACCTTTTGCTTTAACGTGAGCGTAAATGAACCCACCTCCGCACCCACTGCGGCATCAGTAGATTGGGACACCGTAGTCAAACTATAGGATTCGCCGTCAAGAACATTTCGATCAGCATTTGCACTCAATGTCTGTTTCGCTTCAGCAAGAATCTCTCCAGCAAGAACATCCACTGCGTTATCAATATCAGCTTGCGACAAGGCACGTACATATTGCACGCCTCCCGTCATACCAGCCACACTTACGCCGTAAATCTGCGTCTGCAACGTCGCGTTCAATCCCGGAATGGTAAACTTCGACGCACCGATTTCGCCAGCCCTACCAGCTGAATCAGCCTTTACAAAGGCCTCAACCTGACCGCCTGCAGGAACTGTGACTGCGTTTTGTAATCGGAATAAAATACCCTCCTGTGAGATCAGTCGCGTCGTGGCTACAAGTGGTTGCTCTTTTGCGGATTCGTTGATCAAAGTCACATAGCCACTCGCCTTACCTTCAACCGGCTTTGCGCCCTCTGATGGCAATGTAAATACACGACTCTTTTCAATTACTGTCTCAGCTACTACGCCTTGAACCTGACTTTCAACCGGAGAATCCTTTACGACATCAATTCTAGCTTCAACGTCGATAACTTTAGGGTCTGCGACAACGCGAATGGTGGCACGTGATACGGAAAGGTAAAGAACACAGAGCAAGAGAAGGAAGGTGATGACAACAAAAGCCACCGCGATATGTTGATACATTCGCAGCGAGCGTGACAATGGCTTCCTCCCTGCGCCGGAGCGGACTTCGCTCTTAGGTGCATTTTTAACCATAGATAGCTAGATTATAACACAGCCAAAATCTAGTATCTTACATTATTCTCTCCAACGACGGCCGCAATCTTGCTGATCGTGTCCCGCGTAGCGAGAACGCTATATTCTGTAGCGATCTTCTTGTCTTCCCCGCCCGAGTTCACCATAAGATACACCCGAGTCGTGCCCGGTGCCGATTTCAACACGTCCCGCAGCTTCATAACTAAATCATTTCCAGGCTTTTCCGGCACAATAATTTGGAGACCTTCAGATTTTTTAACTGAGTTCAACGTTTGAATTTTCGGAGCGGTATCAACCACTTGTCGCTTCGCAACATCTTCCTGCCAATCCCCAGAAGCCAACATGCGACCCAAATCTGGAATATCAGTTTCCGCAAAACTAATCAGCGAATCTACAAGTACCGACCACTCCTGAGCTTCTGACTCCTCACGTTTGCGCACAGAGACTTTACCCGTTACAAGTACAAAGGCTTCAGGCAAAAGCTTATCTCGAACTTTGATGTACGTTTTTGGGAAGACCACCATTTCAAGTGTACTCGTAGGATCCTCAATCCGAACAAAAGCCATGGGCTCGTTCTTTTTCTTCGTAAAAATCTGCTTAATATTCGTAATAACACCAGAGACTTTCACGATCTCACCGTCAACTTTGGTAGGAATATCTTTCAAGGCCGTAGTAAACGGGGAAAACTGTTCGTAGAAAAGTGAGGTGGGGTGCGAAGACACGTACAAACCAAGGAGCTCCTTTTCCCAAGATAGCAGCACGCTCTTTGCTACCGGCTCCGCTGGCCGTAATTCCAACTTTTGCATAGCCATCTCTGGAGTCATTTCAAACAGAGACGACTGATTTCTGTCTTTCTCTGTTTGCGCCTGCTTGTTGTACATGACCAACTGATCCAAATTTCCGACCAAAGTAACACGATCACCAAAACGGTCTAATGCCCCGCACTTCACCAACGCCTCAAGCGTTTTACGGTTAAAAGCGTGCGAGTTTACGCGCGTCAAAAAATCAGACAGATCAACAAATTGCCCACCTTGTTTTCTTTCTTTAACAATAATGTCGGCGATTTCACTTCCCACATTTTTGATCGCCTGCAAGCCCCAACGAATATTATTTGTACCCTTAACTACCGCAAAACCCGGAAAAGATTCGTTGATGTCTGGAGGAAAAACGCTCAGTCCCATGCGGCGGCACTCCTCTACCTCGATGGTAATGCGATCAATATTTCCTGAATCTGAGTTCATGAGCGCCGCCATGAAGCAGGCTGGATAATACGCCTTCAGGTAGGCCGTACGGTATGCAATAGACGCATAGCAAGCTGCATGGGACTTGTTGAATCCGTAAGCTGCGAAATCTTCCAGCTTTTGAAAAATCTTTCTTGCAATCTCTTCACGAACACCATTCTTCATGGCGCCCTCGATGAACTTTGCCTTCATCTTTTCCATGAGTTCGGCAATCTTCTTACCCATGGCTTTACGCAAAGAATCAGCTTCACCACCTGTGAAACCGGCTAAATCTTTTGAGACTTGCATGACTTGCTCCTGGTAGACCGGAATTCCGTAGGTTTCTCGGAATGAGCTTTCCATGAGCGGGTGATCATAAATCACTTCTTCAATTCCGTGCTTACGACGAATGTAACTTTCAATGAATTGCATTGGACCCGGTCGATACAACGAGACCATGGCGATAATATCTTCAAAGGCTGAAGGCTGCAGCTCCTTGATGTAACGCTTCATACCATCAGATTCAAGCTGAAAGACGCCAGTGGTCTCACCGCGGCCAAGGAGCGCAAACGTCTTGGCATCATCAAGCGGCAAATGGTCCATGTCCACCACGTCTCCGGTAACTGCTCGAATAATCTCAAGCGCATCTTCAATGATCGTTAAGTTGGACAATCCCAAGAAGTCCATCTTCACCAAACCTGCAGCCTCAGAAGCATTTAACGAATATTGGGTAACGAGCGCCATATCCTCATGCTGACCCGCCTGGAGCGGCACGCGCTCAACGAGTGGTCGGTCTCCGATCACAATTCCGCACGCGTGCTGAGAAGCGTGCCGTGGGTTACCTTCAAGTTTGATTGCCAAATCCACCACCCGACGCGTCATGGGATTACTTTCATACATGATGCGGAGATCCGGAGATTCGACAATAGCCTCCTTGAGCGGAGTATGTTTTCCCTGAACAGGCGGAGGTACATTTTTCGCAATCTGGTCCGCCTCCTGAAATGACAAACCGAGCACTCGAGCCGCATCGCGCACCGCAGCCCGCGGCATCAGCGTTCCAAAAGTAATGATTCCCGCCACACGATCAGCTCCGTACTTCTGCGTCACATACTCAAGCACTCGACCACGTCCACGGTCAGCAAAGTCGGTATCGATATCCGGCATGGAGACACGATCCGGGTTCAAAAAACGCTCAAACAGCAAACCGTAGCGGAGCGGATCGAGATCCGTAATATGGAGCGCGTACGCCACAATTGAACCGGCTGCTGATCCGCGTCCTGGACCCACCAACACGTTATGTTCTTTGGCCCAGTTAATATAGTCCTGCACGATCAAAAAGTACGATGAAAAACCCATCTTACAAATGGTGGCGTATTCAAATTCGAAACGCTCCATGACATGTGTGGGAATTGGATCACCGTATCGTTCTCGCAAACCAGTTAGACACAGATCACGCATGTATTCGTTATCGGTTTTGCCCTCTGGAAGTGGAAAATTCGGCAAGAAGTTTTTTCCAAGCTCCATTTGAAACTCGATCCGATCAGCTATGCGACGCGTATTGAGGAGTGCCTCCGGCACATCTGCAAAAGCCTCCATGATAGATTCTGGGGTATCAAAAGAGAGATCAACTTCATCCGTGCTCGTCCGACGATACTCTTCAAGCGTACGGCCACGCTGAATACACAATTGCGCCTCATACGCCTCTCTGTCTTCGGTATTCAAATAAAAAACATTCTTTGTTGCCACGAGCGGACAGCCAGTTTTCGCTGCTAAAATTTTAAAAGCATCATTCACCTCAACCTGACGCGGCATGTCAGGGTGATGAATAAGCTCAAGATAAAAATTGTCTTTACCAAAAATATCTTGATAGGTAGCAATCAGGGCTTCAGCGCGTTCCAGCTCTCCATTTGCAGCTGCGGCCGGAATTTCACCACCTACCGATCCCGTCATGGCAATCAGGCCCTTAGCGTGCGCCTTCAAAAACTCATGATCAACACGCGGCTTATAGTAAAAACCCTCAAGAAAAGCTGAGGTCAAAATCTTAGAAAGATTCCGGTAACCCTCTTCGGTTTGTACCAACAACACCAAACGGAATGGTCGATCATCCAAACGAGCCCGCTTATCCGTCATGCGGTGCTGCGCTACGTAAATATCAGCCCCAATAATTGGTTTTATCTCCGCCTCCTTACAAGCCTTCCAAAACTCCACCGCGCCATAAATAGCTCCGTTGTCTGTAAGTGCAAGTGCTTTCATGCCCAACTCTTTGG
>JAUPWK010000064.1 GCA_030916555.1 Patescibacteria group bacterium
CAGGAAGCTGGTGGGTTTTTGTTACTTATCCTTGTTTACAGAAGGGCACTATAAAACCGGCCTTTTCGACCGGTTTTAGACGCTAATCTTCATTTTCTTTTGGAACCTCAAGCTCTATCCAGACGTCATCACGCTTGCAGTGAAACTGCGTCCAATTGTAGGTTCTCCCAATGCTGCTTCTCGTGACCTTGGTGGCCTTGATCCCCATATCGTAGTCGCATTCTGGGCACTTCATATTTTTTATTGAAGATTCTTAGATCGAGTTTATGATTTTCAAGACCGTTCAGTCAATTTGTTTGAAAGATTGTGTTGCTTCTATGACATAGCCCCAAGTTCTGAAGGGTCGAAGCTGCTGGATTTTCAGGCCCGCTGTTTGAAAAACTGCTCTGAGTTCAGTTTCAGTATACGTATTTGCTTGCCAGATTTTTTCTAAAAACAGTTTGTTCAGCCAGGTGTTTCGAGAAATGAAAACGATTATTTTGCCATGAACATGTAATCTACTTGCGAGCTGTTTGAGAGTGGGTGCTAATGCAGTTTTATCCAGGTATTCAAGCATCCCAGATGACAGAATATA
Source organism: Patescibacteria group bacterium (assembly GCA_030916555.1). GTDB lineage: Bacteria > Patescibacteriota > Patescibacteriia > UBA9934 > UBA9934 > JAGORL01. Next base: position 575 of record JAUPWK010000064.1, read on the forward strand.
GTCGTAGTTCTTCCAGTGTAATGACAGGCCACTGTCGATCACCCGTGCGTCACATTGAGTGACGGCGATATGGTGTTCTGGATGTTGAGCTGCAAAGGTGGCGTAGTCTTGAACAGCGGGGGCTGAGAAGTCGAAACCGTGAATGCATTCCGCTTGTATTTTTTGTTCATCAAGTACTGTACAGACTGATTTTGTGAGCGCTCCGGCGCCGCAGCCAGCGTCAAGAACTCTAACGTCATCCGGGAACGCAATACGTTGAAAATATTTGGTGAGCATGGCTTCGTGGCCGACAAGTTTGATCATGGTCGCATAGGCATGGTGACGGGTGGTATAGAGCCTATGAATATCAGGTTTTTGCATATTTTTGTTACTTTTCTTCAACTTGGGGTTATACTTTTATGGAAAACTATTGATTGAATCATGCGTTTATGAAAATCGCTCTCGTCTCACTTCTTCTGTTAATGGGTTTGGGTGTGGCCGTATCCTTGGTAGTACTTCAAATGCAGCATACCCCGAGGCCGTCGGTGAGCAGCAATAGTCAGGGAGATTTCGATGCTACTGAGATTGATGGGAAAAAGACCTATCACATTGAGTCTGATGGTGTTGAGCGCGAGTTTATTGTGTACCGACCAGAGAATTTGAAAGCTGACGTTGAAACGCCGGTCGTGTTTATGTATCACGGCACGAGCGGTACGGGAGAAAAGTTTTATCACATCTCAGGCTGGAAGGAGAAAGCAGACCAGGAGGGGATCACGGTCGTTTTTCCGACTGCACTGAAATATCGCTTGATTGATGATAGAGAGCTGCCATCGGGTGAAATCAAGACAGATGTGCCGGTGTACTTTACAAAGTGGACGCACTTTAAGATTGACGGCATGCTCGACCCTGCTTACCCAGATCAGGTAGTACATGATGACGTGGATTTCACGCAACAAATGGTCGATTTTATGAAGGAGAATTATCCCGTCGACGAGGCTCGTTTTTACGCAACCGGCTTCTCAAACGGTGCTCAATTCACCTCTCGCTTAGCGGTTGAAATGTCAGACACCTTTGCAGCTTTTGCGGTTGGCGGATCGGGCAATATTTCATATGAGGACATTGCACATGTAAATGACCACACTGACGCTCCTTTTGTTGCCCGTCCAATGATGACCGGTATTGGTTCGGTTGACGACCGTGTTACTCGGTCACTTGGTGTTTCTGAACTTGCAACCGACGAATCACTTATGGATGAAGATAGTGGAATTAAAAAAGCGGTTGTGAATCCGTTCTTGGAACTGGCCGATCTTGAAGATTCTTACACGTATGAAATCAACGGCAAAGTTTCGAGTTATACATTTAGCGAGCCGGTGAGCGGACAGGGTGACGCGGAATACACGATGCTCATTCTGGATGGTATGGGACATCAGTATGCAAACAGCAAAAATTACCCCGTGGCCTACGTCAATATTTTCTGGCCGTTTTTTGAGCAGTACAGTCTCTAGATCTGAGGAACAACACATGTTCACAAAATCACACCCGACTTGATCGGGTGTGATTTTGTGATTGACTTTTTGACGGAAATCGTTTATATTCCCGTGCCTGGAGGTGAAGAATGTTGGAATTTCAAGTTCGAGACCACGTGTCGGACGCGGATGTGATTCTGGCACTGCGCTGCATGTTGTTCCTGGTGAGCTCCGAGGCCATTTGGGAGCCGGAGGCGTGTCGTTGGCGGATGAGCGAATCCAACGACATTTGGCTGCACCCCAATGGGGAGCACCAGTATCGGCTCCACTTCCGTTCTCCCGATCCCGACCTGCTGAAGGCTTTCGCGATTGTTTTCGCGCGCCGTTTCGGAGCGGAAATCCTGAGCATCGCTTGAACCAGGCAGAGTGTACGCGTCACCGTATCAGCCATGCTGCTGATACGGTTTTATGTTGATGCGGTTTAGATTATTGGAACGCTGCAAATAAACGTTCGGTAAGATATGCGAGTTTAGCGATGTTGCCGTAGAGCAGCATGCCAATGGATATATAGACGAGCACTGTCAGGCGATGATCATGAGAGACGAACTTCAAGGCGCTACCGAAGGCCCTGTTAGGTACGAATAAGTGGCCGTGAAAGTTGAGGCCAGCCCAAATTTCATCAAGAACAAGATGAAGAATATAACCGCAGGTTATGCTCGTGCCAAGGAGGAATGACTGCCATTCTTCAACATTCAAAGTATTACCAATTGAAAAGGTTACTAATCCGGCAAGTACAGCTACTGGGATTGAATGCGCCATTCCACGGTGTTTTGTAAATTTCTTAAAGACCGTTCCGATAACAATCCAAACGCTAAAAATTGCTATTCCACCCGCGAGGATAGCGCCACCAAGACTTACGAGAATGACGCTGTAGCTGTACCAGCTTGTAAGAACGCCAATTACCAGTGCGAGTGAGCCAAATGTAATGTGAAAAGGAAGCCCAGAATCGCTGTCCATGTCAGGGAGTTGTGCTCCAAGTGTAACTGCTAGGCCAGCTAATATGGAGAAACTCCAAGTATCGGGAACAAGGGCGAGTGCAATAATAGCTAGTCCGCTCAAGACTCCAAATGCAATGCCAAAAGAAACGTGTGTTCGAAAGCTCGCCATGTGGGTTATTGAAGAATTGGATATTTCTTCACAATTGTGAGTTCTGACCAGGGTTTGCCAAGCCCGAGCCAGTTACCAACCGGAATTTTTGTGAACAGGAGGAAGGCAAAGAAATAAATGACATGCTCATCAATGATTGGATTATGTTCTGAGGGGAGTGAGGCGGCAAGAAACATGAGTGCCACCATGGCGGCTCCGGAATATCCA
>JAUPWK010000065.1 GCA_030916555.1 Patescibacteria group bacterium
GGGGCCAAGATGTAACGCTTCTCACCGTCCTTATAGGCGAGAAGAGCCATTCGCGCACCGCGGTTTGGATAGTATTCAATGCTCATGATCTTTGAAGGAACATCGAACTTTTCACGAGTCCAATCGATCACGCGAACGTGACGCTTGGCACCACCGCCACGATGACGAATGGTGATTTTTCCGCCCGCTCCACGACCAGCCTGCTGCTTGCGCTTAAGCAAGAGGGCCTTATGTGGGCTCTTCGTGGTCACGTCAGCAAAAGACTGAACGCTCGACTTTCGACGACCTGCGGTCGTTGGTTGATATTGCTTAATCGGCATACATTAGATCTTCTCAAAAATGTCGATGCGCGTGCCCTTTGGAACCGTCACCAAAGCCTTCTTCCAATCTGACTGACGGCTCATGACCGTACCAAAACGGTGCTCCTTACCATGAACGCGGATAATATTCACCTTCACTGGAGTTACTTTATACATCTCACGAAACGCCTGGTTGACTGCAACACGATTAGCCGTCACAGGAACAAGGAAAGCGTAGACACCGGCGTCAGCCAAATGAGCAGCCTTCTCAGTTACAAGCGGAGCGATCAACGTCTTCGCGGTGAGTGCAGATACTGATTTTGCTACTGTAGACTTTGACTCAGCTACCTTAGGAGCAGCCTTCTTAGCCTTTGCAGGAGCCTTCTTGACCTTAGGAGTTACGGCCTTAACCTCAGCACCCTCGATGGCTGCATCAGTCTTCTTTTTGGTAATGCGCTTAATAATACTCATACCAGGGGGTTAGGCGGAAAAGGTTTCAGCCATAACTTGAATGGCCGCCTGAGAGGCGATGACATTGCGATACTTAGCGATATCGCGCACATTCAAACTGTGGGCGTAAATAGACTTTGTCTTTGGAACATTCTGCAACGCGCGGCGCATAATAGCGTCACCCGTAGTCAAAACTACCAAGGTATTCTTTTCGGCTCCAGGCAAAGCCTTGCGCATTTTTGCGGCAAACTTTGTCTTAGCTTCTGGGATATCAAAGTTCTCAACAGCGATAAAAGCACCGTCCTGAACCTTATCTGTCAAAACCATGGCCAATGCCGTACGTTTTGTCTTCTTATTCAACTTCACGCTGAAGTTACGATCGTTGCGTGGACCATGCGCCACACCACCACCCACCCAAATTGGTGAACGCGTTGAACCGTGACGTGCACGACCAGTACCCTTCTGTTTCCATGGTTTCTTACCACCACCGCTTACTTCACTGCGATCCTTAGTATGGGCTAAGGCTACGCGGCTATTAGCTTCTTGAGCCAAAATTGCCTGGTGAATAACGGACTCCTTAGGAGTAACAGCAAACAAGCTGTCGGCTACCGGTAAGGTACCAACCTCTTTTCCTTCGAGAGAGTAAAGCTTTAGTTCTGCCATACATTGCCGTTAGTTGCGATGAGTGTAACTTCACTGCCTCGTGCGCCCGGGATCGCTCCCTTAATGCCGATGACATTTTTCTCAGTATCGATTGAGACCACCTCGAGATTCTGGACCGTGACACGATCAGAGCCCATGCGGCCAGCCATACGCATCCCCTTGAAAACACGCTGGATACCACCGGCTCCAATCGAACCGGACTTACGTACCTGGTCTTTGTGACCGTGCGTGGTTGGGTGACCACGGAAACCATGACGCTTCACAACGCCCTGGAAACCACGACCCTTGCTCGTACCGATAGCATCGACTTTGTCGCCAAGGACGAAAGTAGAAACGGTCAGCACCTGTCCAACTTCAGGAGTCTCGCCGTCACGCAAGCGCACTTGCGCTACACGCTTGAACGATCCCTTATCGCCGAACTGCTTGAGCTGTGGCTTGGCAACGTGCTCTGAGGCAGCGGTACCAATCATGGCAACCTTATTCCCCTGCTGATCTTCACGAAGTGCAGCCACTACACATGGCTCCACTGCAACAAGTGTTGCCGGAACCACGCTGCCGTCCTCACGGAAGACCTGGGTCATTTCAATTTTTTTACCGAGAAGATATTTCATAGACTTTTGTTCATGTGCCTCCACACAGTGGAACTTACTCAGATTACCGCTCCTCTTTCAAAAGAGGAGGTAGAGGAATCTTTAACGAAAAAACCAGAAACCTTCAGCTCGGCCTGTGCCAAGCTTTGGTTCCCAGCCTGATGCGAGAACTTGATAAAGTTCCCCGTAGCGCCTCTCGGACTAACGGGGTCCCGACCCTGGAAGGTATCGGGATTGCACAGGTTGTGGTTCTCTTGTTAAAGCGATCTCCTTAAGACACTCCGTAGCAAAGCGGCAGGAAGGTTTTCTCTCGTACTTTCGTTTGAGGGATCTTTCTTTCTGGTTCGCTGTGGAGGTTTGGGCGCAGTCGGAACTGCATCATGCTCACGACAAATGTCATGCTCAGAACGCAGATCCGCTGCGGGTTAGTTTACATTTTGATTTCGACATCCACACCGGCTGGCAAGTTGAGGCTCATCAGAGCATCAATCGTACGCTCGGTAGGATTCAAGATATCGATAAGACGCTTGTGAATACGCATTTCGTATTGATCACGTGAGGTCTTATCAATAAATGTGGAGCGGTTCACCGTGTAGCGACGAATCTCCGTAGGCAACGGAATTGGACCAAGAACCTCTGCACCACTACGCTCCGTCGTCTTGATGATGGTGACGGTAGCGGAGTCGATGATCTTGTGATCATAGGCGCGAATCTTGATACGAATGCGCTGCTTGCTGTCTTCAGTTTTTGTTTTTGCGTCGCTCATAACCAAGGTACAATTTTTGCAACAGGAAGGGGAAGAGCTTTAAGGCTCTTCCCCATCTTCGGCATTACTCAATAATTTTTACAACAACACCTGCACCAACGGTGCGGCCACCCTCGCGAAGCGCGAAGCGTGTTTTGTCCTCAAGAGCAACCGGGCTCATGAGCGTAACGATACAGTTAACCGTGTCGCCTGGCATAACCATCTCGGTTCCTGCTGGCAATTCGATCTCACCAGTTACGTCCGTAGTACGGATGTAGAACTGTGGCTTGTAGCCCTTGAAGAAAGGCTTGTGGCGACCACCCTCTTCCTTGGTCAAGGCGTACATTTCAGCCTCAAACTTGGTGTGTGGGGTTACAGAAGCTGGCTTAGCCAACACCTGACCGCGCTCGACATCTTCCTTCTTAATACCGCGGATCAACAAACCAGCATTGTCTCCAGCCATACCAGAGTCCAAAGACTTGTTGAACATTTCGATACCAGTTACGACGGTCTTGGCGGTGTCCTTCAAACCAACAATTTCAACTTCATCGTTGATCTTGATCTGACCACGCTCAATACGACCAGTAACTACCGTTCCACGACCTTCAATTGAGAACACGTCCTCAACTGGCATCAAGAATGGCTTATCAGTATCGCGAATTGGGTCTGGGATGTACTCATCCAAGGTCTTCAAAAGATCGATGATTGGCTTAGCGGCCGTGTCATCGCCTGGGTTTGCCAAAGCAGCCGAAGCGGAGCCACGGATGATTGGGGTGGTATCACCAGGGTACTGGTACTTGTTCAAAAGGTCGCGAACTTCCTGCTCAACGAGGTCAAGAAGCTCTGGGTCATCAACGAGGTCAACTTTGTTCAAGAAGACAACAATGTATGGAACACCAACCTGGCGAGCAAGCAAAATGTGCTCGCGGGTCTGAGGCATAGGACCGTCAGCAGCGGAAACCACCAAAATTGCGCCGTCCATCTGGGCAGCACCGGTGATCATGTTCTTTACGTAGTCGGCGTGTCCAGGACAGTCGACGTGCGCATAGTGACGCTTGTCAGACGAATACTCAACGTGTGAAGTAGCGATCGTAACGATCTTACTTGCATCACGAACCGTACCGCCCTTGGCGATATCAGCGTAAGCCTTAGCCTTACCCATTCCGCGTGCAGCGGAAACAGCGGTAAGAGCGGCCGTGAGGGTAGTCTTACCGTGGTCAACGTGACCAATGGTACCCACGTTAACGTGAGGTTTCTCACGATTAAATTGCTCTGCCATACATGAAATTTGATACGCTGTTCCTTAAAACCAAGGAACAGTCCGTAGTTAATGACATTTAGTTTCCTAAAGGTGGCAAGAGTGTAGCAAAACCTGAGAAATCACGCAAGTCCCCACCTGTAGACTCATTTTCAAACCTGTGGGCAATCGAAAACATTGCCAAAATAAATGAAAAAACGAGCTTTTCAGCTCGTTTTTGAAGCTTTAAACCGGTTCCATGTAAAATTGCTCCTCCGCAGGCTCCGAAGGCTGTGGCTTTCGGGTAATCGGGACAACCTTCGGTTCAGGCATTGCTTCACGGTTTACAGCCTCAACTGCGGCTTCGATCCCAGCCAAATCCACAGACTCTTCTTCGGTTTCCTCATATGGCCGAGCTTGAGGTTTTGCGTATTGACGAGTCGTTGACTCATCCCCTGTTTTTGCACTCAAGCTCCCCTTGCCGTCCAGGAGTGCCTCGTATTCGTCCAAAGACAAAATCACCACCGGCTGCTTACCTTCTGAATCCGTAATAATCAACCTATCCCCCGTCCGTTGCGCAAACCGTAGCAACCTATCCAATTGGGAATTTTTCATACAAGCGCATATTAAGTCGGGAGACGACGAGCGTCAACACCCGCGTTGTGCAACATATAACAAAACACAGCCGGAAATGGCTGTGTTTTGTTATATGAATTTACTTTGAACCGTTACGCTCCTTCATGATCTTCTCAGCGACGTTGCGAGGAACTTCCTGGTACTCACCGAATTCCATGGAGTAACTTGCGCGGCCCTGAGTGAGAGAACGAACGTTGGTGGCATAGCCGAACATTTCAGCGAGCGGCACCATGGCGCGAACGGTCTTGATGTTTCCGCGATCACCCATCTCCTGGATCTGACCACGGCGGCTGTTCAAGTCGCCAACGACCGTACCCATGAAATCCTCTGGGGTAACCACCTCAACTTTCATAA
>JAUPWK010000066.1 GCA_030916555.1 Patescibacteria group bacterium
AAGGGCAAGAAGCGCACATTGCGCCAGATCCCACAGGGTCGCGCCTACATCCACGCCAGCTTCAACAACACCATCGTGACGGTCACTGATCCGAACGGTAACGTGGTTGCCTGGGCTAGCGCTGGTAACTGTGGTTTCAAGGGTCCTAAGAAGGCCACTCCTTACGCCGCTAGCGTGGTTGTAAAGAAGGTAGCTGATAAGTCAGTTGCCTACGGTCTCCGCGATTTGCACGTTTACGTTTCCGGTATCGGCAATGGCCGTGACGGTGCGCTCCGCGCCTTGAACGGCAGCGGTTTCAACGTGCTCTCAATGAAAGACGAGACTCCGGTTCCACACAATGGTTGCCGACCTCGCCGTGCTCGCCGCGTCTAAGCTTGAAATATGGGAAAGACATTAAAACCACTCGGAAAAATGAGCCGACGCGAAGGCGTTGCGCTCTCAAACGGTGCCAGTGTCCTTAAGGTCATGCAGCGCCGCGCTTACGTTCCAGGTGTGCACGGTAAGGCAGGTGGCTTCGCTCCGAAGTTGTCTGTATACGGCACCCAGTTGCGTGAAAAGCAAAAGGCTAAGCGTCTTTACGGTATTATGGAGCGTCAGTTCCGTAACTACTTCAAGAAGGCTGCCTCCATGTCTGGTAACACCGGTGAGCACTTGGCTCGCTTGCTTGAAACCCGTCTGGATAACACGGTATACCGCCTCGGTTTTGCCAAGACGCGCCCACAGGCTCGTCAGATGGTGAGCCACGCTATGTTCTTTGTGAACGGCGAAACGGTGAATATCCCGTCGTACCAAGTCAAAGTTGGCGATATTATTGAGGTACGCCCAAACAAAAAGGCTAAGAAACTTTTTAACGACATCTCTGACCGCATGAAGAATCATACGGTTACGAGCTGGTTGCATCGTGAGGAGGACACGAAGGGTAAGATCGTGAGCATGCCGCAAGGCGAAGACTTGAAGGAAGTCTACGATCCAAAGCTCATCGTCGAGTTCTACTCGATGCGCTAAGCGCCAATAATAAAGCACGTATGGAGTCTATCTTCTTACCCTCAAAGATGTATTTTACCCCTGGCGAAAAGCCAAATGAGATGTTGCTCACCATCGAGCCACTCCATCATGGGTACGGTACAACCATCGGCAACGCTCTGCGCCGTGTTCTTCTGTCGTCTTTGCCTGGCGCCGCAGTTACGGCCATGAAAGTCAAAGGTGCGCAGCACGAATTCTCAGCCTTGAACGGCGTGAAGGAAGATGTGCTCGACATCATGCTCAACTTGAAGAAGTTGCGTATGAAGGTTCACTCAGAGGAGCCAGTAGTGCTCAAGCTGTCGGTGAAGAAGGAAGGGGAGGTAACTGCTGCTGACATCGAAGCCAATGCTGATGTCGAAATCGTTAACCCAGAGCTCGTCATTGCTACCGTTACCGATAAGTCCGCCAGCTTTGACATGGAAATCACCGTGTCTCGTGGTCGTGGCTTCTTGCCAACGGAAGAGCGCGAGGAGGCTCCTACGGAAATTGGTGTTATCGCTATCGATGCCATGTTCTCTCCAGTTCGCACCGTTGGTCTCAAGGTTGAGAACACCCGTGTAGGAGAGATCACTAACTACGATAAATTGCTCATGACCATCGCAACCGATGGTTCCATCACCCCACAGGAAGCTGTGGAGCAGGCCACTAAGATTCTGTTGAACCACTTCACGTGGGTTCAGGGACAGCTCCAACACGCTTCCCTCACTGAACAAATCGTTCGCGCCTCGGAGGAAGGCTCTGACAATAAGTAAGTATGCGTCACCGTAAGAATAAGAAAACCCTCGGACGAAAGACCTCGGCTCGCAAGGCGCTTTTGCGTGATCTTGCCACCGCTCTCTTTACGTACGAGAAGATTGAAACCAGCATGGGTCGCGCTAAGGTGGCTCGCCCAGTGATTGAGAAGTTGATCACGACCGCCAAAAAGAATACCTTGGCTGCTCGCCGTGAACTTCTTGGTTATTTCACTACTGATCAGACGGTCAATAAACTCTTTGAGGTTATTGGTCCTCGTTACCAGAGCCGTAACGGTGGCTACACCCGCATGACCAAGCTTGGTCAGCGCCAGGGTGATTCTGCCGAGACTGTGCTTATCGAACTTGTCTAATATGGCAAACATTCAACGCAAAACCTACACCGTCGATGCTTCAGGAAAAATTCTTGGACGCCTCGCTTCGGACATTGCCATGCACCTCATGGGCAAGAACGATCCTGCCTTCCAGTCTAACGTTGACGCCGGCGAATTCGTCGTCGTAACCAACGCTTCTGGAATCAAGGTGACCGGTAAGAAGATGGAACAAAAAGAGTACCATCATCACACCGCTCATCCAGGTGGATTGCGCACCAAGACCATGGCTCAGGTATGGGAAAAGGACCCAACTGACGTGCTCCGCCGCGCGGTTTCACGCATGCTTCCAAAGACCAAGCATCGCACCGCACGTTTGCTCCGCTTGACCATCACTCGCTAATCCTATGGCAGACAAATATTTCCAAGCCCTTGGTCGTCGCAAGACGTCTACCGCTCAGGTCCGTGTGACCGCTGGCGGGAACGGCACCATCACCGTAAACGGCAAGCCAATTGAAGAGTACTTCAAAACTGGTGAACTCCGTCGCGTGGTTTCACGCCCTCTTAAGGAGGTCGGTAAGACTGAGTCCGTGAATATCACGGTCAAGGCTTCAGGTGGCGGTATGACCGGTCAGGCCGATGCTACGAGCCTCGGTATTGCTCGCGCGCTCATGCTTCTCGATGAAAACCTCCGCCCAGCCCTCAAGGCCGCCGGATTGGTTACTCGCGATCAGCGCAGCAAAGAACGCAAGAAGCCAGGTAAGCACGGTGCTCGTCGCTCACCACAGTGGCGCAAGCGTTAATCTCAAATTACAAGCAAAAACCCCTTCACAAGAGGGGTTTTTGCTTTGACAAAAGCATTGTGAAGTGTTATTCTTCTTTGTCCATTCGGACGGGAGGACAAGGACAATGCGTTTCGACCTGTTGAACCCGACGCTGTGGCGTTTTACGACCATCACTCTCGGCTTGACTGTTGTTACGTTGTTGTCTATCCATAATGCATGGACCTGGCAACAGATCGTGGCGGGAGTGAGCCTGATCTATTCGTTCTGGTACCTGCTGATCAGACCGCTTCTTTTCAGCCTACTTCAGAG
>JAUPWK010000067.1 GCA_030916555.1 Patescibacteria group bacterium
AGAATAATGGTACTAGCCCTGATCTCGCTCAACCACTCGGTGTTGATCCACTCTTCAATAGCTGTGACCCTTCTGTTAGCCAAGAGTCGTATACCAATTGGACCGGTGGCATAATCAACCCACAAGAAGATCCGTCCACTGAATTACAAAGCCGCACCGCACTAGGCACCTCAGCTGCAAGAAGTTTTGTCGGCTTCGATTTCTTGCACAGCAGTGTGTATAACGCCCATGTAGAAGATTTCTCTGTATACGGCGACCCGTTCGAAGTAATCAATCAGCTCTTCGCGGGAGTGAATCTTGGCAATAATCGCTATATTTGGAACCGAGATGGCGGCAATCTGATTGATCAATTGGACAGATTCTATACTGCTGGACCAATAGATACTGCCGGTAACGGTTCTCCTGCCGTGATTTCTACGAACGACGTCCGTGCAGATCAGGGAAATCCTCCAACGGTTTGGTCTTTGTTGAGTGGTAGTTGTGTGGGTACGGAGTGTGAGGAAGGGGATACGAATAGCCTGACCCTTAATGATCAAAATAACGGTGACATTAAGGCGACGAGTTTCTTGCGGGCCTACCTCAAGTTCTACGCCGCTGCTGATAAGAACCAGCTTCCAATCCGCAGGGTGATCATTGACTGGGGAGATGAGCTTGTAAGAACGGATGGTTTCCAGGGCTCTGACTCAGAAGATAACTTCTACAAGAACCACCGTGGTCTAGACTCTGGAACGGATAATTCCATCTGTGATCTCAGTAACGAGTGGGGAGAGACGCCAGAAAGCTGTGACCCAAATTACTTCTCTTACTCCCACGTTTATATCTGTAAGCCAGAGGTGATTGAAGATAATGCGAGAGCCTGTACCTATGACGCTCGTGGCGTTGTCACCAATAGTCCATGTTGGGTAGAGAACGGAGTCAACGGTGTTACTGACCGTTCCTGCGTCTTCCAGCCCGCCGTTCACATTCGTGATAACTGGGGATGGTGTTCTGGTGAGTGTACTTTTGATGGTGAGCCGGGCTGTTTTGAGGGATCAGTTGACTCACTCGCCGAAAGCTCGGATACGAGATCTGAATGTGCATACAACTATAGTCGTGCTCCTGGCGGAATAATTGATCCGTGGGTGTATTACGACGGTACGGTAATTGTTGATCCGCAGTAATACAAAAGCGAGCCCGGAAAGGGCTCGCTTTTGTAATTTATATAATGTCAATGGTTTTGATAGATCCTTCTTTGCGTCAGGATTCGGAGTGTATCCGTGGGGTATATGAAGATGCAAAGAACCCCCCGTCCCAGCAGGTGGGGACAGGGGGTTCGGACCGAGATGTGGTCAGCGCTTCAGGTTGCAGCTCACGTAGACGGTGGCTTGCGCCGCGTCGTTGTTGATCGTGTAGCTGAACTCGAGCGTGCCCGAGTCGAAGTTCGGCGACATGATCGTGTCGCTTTCGATCAATGACGTGACCACGAGGCTGCTGTCGTTCAGGCTCACCGTGAGGGCCCCGATCCCGCCGAAGCTGTCGCTTTCGGAACCGTGGAGCACTCCGTCGTCACCGACGTAGATCCACTGATCTTCCGAGTCGTTCGGAGACGTGCACCCTCCGCCTTCGTACGGGTAATCGCACCCGAAGGAAGCGCAGTGGTACTGGTCGTACGCCTCGAGGTTGACCTCGGCCTGGGCGACCTGGTCCTTCTCGATGATGGCGTGGCCACCACCGGTCAGGTAGTCGCCGCCGTCGGTCACGTGGAAGGGGACCCAGTTGAGGGTCTTCTTCGACAAGTCCCCGAGCTGGAAGTCCAGGTCCCCGGGCGCGAGTCCCAGGATGGTGTCTTCCGTGCTGCCGAGCTCTTCGCCGTTCGGCGAGTTCACCGTGCAGATCTCGGTCGCGCCACCGTACGTGGCGTGGACGAACAGGCCGCCGGTGTTGGCCGGCGTTCCCGTGTCCTTGTCCTTGCTGTGGCCGTCCCCGGAGGGACCGCCGTCGCAGGCGAACAGGGAAAGGGCCGCGAGGGCCCACAGGATCTTGGACATGGTCTCTCCTCGCGGCCTTTTGGCCGCTCGTGGGTGTTGCCTCTCGAGGGATTCAAAAGGCGCAAAAGAAAGCACGCAAAGGCGTGCCAATCACATCTCGGTTGTGAAAGAAGCTAATCGGTCTCCTCCCCGATATGTTTAGAAAGTACCACATTTTTGCAAAAAAGTCAACAAGCCCCTCGGTGCAAAAGTGCTAAAATAAGAGAAAAAGGGCATAAAACGGCCTCTCACGGCGGTAAGCGGCGGAAGCGCTATCCCGCCGAAGAGTCTGTCGAGGCCGGCCTCGGATCCCTCCCCTCGATAGACTGAAAGGCGGGCAGTTTCTTTGGATACTTTCTTTCCTGAGAAAGAAAGTATCTCCCCCGGAAGGGGTTTAGACCGAAGGTCGAGAAAATATAGCGGCGTCGGGCCTCGGATCCCTCGGTATTCACCTCGGGATGGGGAGTGAAAGATCCTAGAATTTGGGCAGGACGGGGAGCTGGTATCTGTATTCCGAGCAAGATCATAAAACTTATCCACCTACACCTGTCGGTGGTGTTCGACGGCTTGAAGTGTGCACTGTTTATGCACACTGAACAGATATTTTTTCAAACCTACGCGCAATTTTGTTTGTTGTTACTTGGCAGTGAAAAAATATGTGAGGCGTTGTCGGTGGACTCCGACGGCTTTTTTGATTTTCCACGCACTTTTTCCTTGAGCAGAGTGTTTGATTGCGGTGTGATGAATGCAGAACAGTTTTGTTCATCGGCGGCCACCGATTACCAGAGTGAAAACTACCCAGTACGTACGTGCGCAACGCTGAACTCTCTTTTCAGAGAGCGCCTGCAAACAAGCGTCTGGCCGGTGACTACTTTGGAGCGTGTTCCAAATTTCCGAGATGCTTAGCTGGGGAGTTGAGCATCTCGGAGTGTGCTTCTTTCATCTTCAATCTTCCCTCGCAATCTGTAACTCCCCGTGCGAGGGGTGATTGATCAATTTCGGTCAATGACTCTTTGGGAGACATCATGCGATCTTTGCAGCTGTGGCTGCGGGGCGTCATGTTGATGCTCGCGCAGGTGCTCTCGGGCTGCTGCGGACCCATCTGCCAGTTCGAGAAGTCGTTGAATCAGCCGGTGTTCACGGGTGGGGGACAGGACATGCTCCTGACTGATCTCCCGTTTGCCTCCGGCTACGACACGCTGTGTACGCAAGGCGCGTACGGCAGCACGTCCCACAATGCCATGTCCACGCGTTTCGACGTGGATCTGGATACGCCAAACGATATCGATATCCCGGTGTACGCGCCCGTTGGCGGAGTCGCCTACGTGCACGACGCTCACCCGGACGTGAATTTCGGCATCCATGTGAACGTGGATCTCGGGGACGGGACGTACCTCATCCTTGCGCACCTGAGTGCGGTGTTCGTGGACAGTGGGAGCGAGGTCGCGGCCGGGCAGTTGCTCGGTTTCGAAGGCACCACCGGAAACTCCTTCGGGGATCACGTGCACTTCGGCCGTCATGCCGGAGATGCGGCCCTGGATGGCATCTACGGCGAGTCCTTCGACGGCATCCTCTTCAACGTGGAGGATCATGGCGAGGTGGTTCAATTGTCCACCGAAGACATGATCTGCGGACTCTCTGATGGGGTGACGTACACGTCGCTCCTCAAGACCGTGACCTGGCATCCGGACGGAAGTCTCGTCAAGACTCCGGATGCAGCCACTGTGTACCTCCTCGAGAATCGGGGTTTGACCCCTTTTCTCACGGAAGATGCCTTCGTGTCCCGGAACTATGGCTACACCGACGTGGCTCTGGTTTCGGACGCGGAGCTCAGCTGCTACGGCGTGAACACTGGGCTGTCTGATACCGCGGCGGTCACGGCCATGTACGGCGCCTTCCCAAACCAGGCGGTTTGGCTCCTGATTGGCGATGAGTCTGATCCCGAGCGCTACCGTCTGCTCGTGCCGGAGCCTGGCTGGCAGGCCGTGCTCAAGAGCTGGGGACTCAGTGTGTCCACCTACGATGATCTGGAGGAGGACGTGGAAGACGGCGGGATCGTGAATCGCTATCCGTACGCCGGGGTCGCAAACTTCCGCGAGGGGAGTCTGGTATCCGAAGTATCGGAAAGCGCGGTCTACGTCATGAGTGACGGGATCGCCATGCCCATCAAGAGCTGGGAGACCTTGCTCTTGGCGGGATGGGAAGACCGTGCCGTGATCGAAGTCGGGGCGGACGAGTTCGCGTCTGTGGTGGCTGTGAAGGGCGACTGTGGCACGAACATGTATTGCCTGAGCGCAGAAGATCTGCAGACCTGTGGCGGTCCGGCGGCAGAAACCGAAGGCGTGAACGAGCAAATCGCTGAAGGCGATACGCTCATTCTGCACTGGTTCACGCCGGACAGCGCGCCGGTCGACGCCATCACCCTCATGGGCGCGGTCACGCACCCGGGGCTGCCGGAGGCGGCCTGGGGTTCGGTCTTCAATGAGGTCCAGAACATGAACGAGGTGAGCGTGGAAGTCCCGGAATTGGTTTCTGGCGACAGTCTGCGCCTGAGCGTGGAGTTCCTGAATGACGGGGTACGGAGCTGGTCTTGCCTTGCTCCATACCCGCCTGGCCTGTTTCAGGGGTCCGCCATCATCGAATACGGCAATGTGTACCTCGGCTTCATGCTCGCGGATGATCCCACGAGTGATGGCTGCGGTTTGACGGTCGAGATTCCGTAGGATGACGGTGTCTGGCTGGTGGGGAGTAGGCATGCTGCTTGCTCCCCACATTTTATTTTTTTGGTGCGTGGTATAATCAAGAAAGATATGCGATTTTTATCGTCATTAGGACGATGGGTTAAAAATTCATCCATCTTGCAGCACCGCTTCTTTTTTGGAGCCGTATTTTTGTTTGTTGGTGCGGTTGTCCTGTTGGGACCGACTCATTTCTCATTTGCCGCTGACCCGCTTGCGTATGCGGATGCCGCCTACGGCCAGATGCTTCTCTGGATTGCTGGAATTATTAACGTGATTACGGGGTACATTGCGGAATTCTCCTTGTCGATCATTGAGATGATCATTGTTCCCATTCTTCAGTACAACAACTTTATAAGCAGTCCAACGATTGGTTTAGGTTGGTCATTAGTGCGCGATGTAGTCAACATGTTCGTAATCATTGTGCTTCTGGTGATTGCGATTGCTACCGTGGTTGGGTACAAGAAAATCAGTTGGGAGCAAGCTTTGCCTCAGTTTTTGCTAGCTGTAATTTTGGTTAATTTCAGCCGCACCATTTGCGGTATTTTAATTGATGTCAGCCAGGTGATCATGTTTACCTTCGTCAACGCACTTTTGGATGTTGCTGCTGGTAATTTTGCGGTGCTGCTCGGTTACGATAATTTTGGTCAATATTCAAATAGCGCTGTTTACGACCCAACTACAGGTGCTTCCAAATATATTGATGCTGCGCAGCAGGTGGGAGCGGCCTACATGCTGTTTGTGCTGTATGCCTCAATTTTTGCGGTCTTGTTGCTGCTCGCCTTGGTCTATATTTGGCGCATTGTGGTGCTCTGGGTCTTGGTGATTATGTCACCACTTACATTCTTCCTGGGTGGCTTGAAGGGCATGTTTAAATTTGCAGACGGTGCAAATGGTGAGTGGTGGAAGAAGTTCACCGCTTGTTTAGTGCTTGGACCAATGCTCACCTTCTTCTTGTGGCTGGCATTAGCTACTGGGACAGGCGACATTACGGAGAGCGAAGGTTTCCCGGTTGGTGAATCAACACTTTCAGCAACTTTGGTGTCATTTGAGACTTCTCATTTGCTTGGCACGTTGCTTGGTTTGATCCTGCTTGTGGTGGGTATGCAGCAGTCCGCTTCATTTGCGAACAGCATGGGCGGTGTTGCTGCTTCAGTTATCAATGAAAAAATGGGCCGCAAAATCGTCTCCGGTATTGCTCGTGCGCCAGTCCGCGCCGGCGGTGAACTCGCTAGACAGACGGATCGAAGATTGGGGAGCGCGCTTGGCACTACGTCTGGTACGGCGTTTCTCGCAGGTCAACTTGGCGGCGGTTTATCTTCCGCAGCAAGTCGGGTACCGCTGGTTGGTTCGCAGCTGGGACGTAGTGTCGCTGCGGTTACTGGCGCTATTCAGACACCAATTGAACACCAGGTTCATGAGGAAAAGAAGGCTGCCAAGGATCGTATCGGTAAGTACACGGATGATCAGTTGGTGCAGCACGTTCGCTTAATGGCGGATGGAAAGACGTCTGCACTTGGTTTGAGTACACGTGATGATATTGACGCTATTAAGATCAAGGCACTTACCGACGGTGATTTCCGCAAGAAGATGAAGAAGGAGATTGGAGTAACGAATTACGAGAATATCATGCGGGATGCGCTCAAGATGTCTGATGATCACGTAAAACACTCAGGTGGAGATCTGGACAAGCTCGCAAAGGCCAAGAGTCAAAATGTTCACCTGCTGTCAGATTCAGATAGAGATAAGTTCATTCAATCAGATAAATTTGTGGCTCGTGACATGAGCGAAGAAGCTGCTGCAACTAAGGCTGTGCGTGACGCAATGAAGAAAAAGTACCTCAGAACAGATAATAATGGCAGGGATATTACCGCTGAGGATGAGTTGTTGAAGGGTGCTTACGGGGAGTCTTTGCGTAAGGCTGCGCTTGGAGCTGGCTTAGCACCGGTTTACGACACAAAGCAGGCCGCTGATGCTCTTCAGAAAGGTGACAAGTTTAACTCATTGTCGGCCACGAAGGATGGCGAAGTTCAGCCCTATACCGCTGATCAACTGGCTGCAAGTATTTTGGCTGGCAGAATTAAGCCGTCAAATATTTCCGTCGATGATTTGCGGGGCGGAAATGGCGAGGCTCTTACAAAGGCGTTATTACAAACGGGTACGTCGGTTAATCGAATTGCAGACGGCGCGGATGACCATGGAAGGGCTGCGCAATCGCTATTTAAGGCAAACGCGAATGAATTGTTGTCCGCCGGTAAATTAGACGTAAATCAAACACTTCAAGTTGATATCGCTAGTCTTGACAGCGGCATTCAACCACAGGTGCAGTTTGCGACGGGGACATCCGGAACTGGAGATGCTGAGATGCTTAACGCTCCAGATGTTGACCGTATTAGCCGCGTGCTTGAAAAGAACCCTCGCCTTGCTTCCAAATTTAGTAATTATGCCAACAGCATGGACGCGGAGAGCCTTCCTATTAAGGAAGCGATTATCCGGACTGCCAAGATTGAAGAGCTTAAGCGCATGACCGAGCAATTCGCGAATGCTGTTACAGAGAAGGATCGACAAGCTATCCGTGACAACGTTGATACAATCGCTCGCGCTATTGAGAGTTATGTAGCCATGAGTAATAAGCGTCCGGGTAAGGGTGACCAGAATTTGTACAAGCAAGTTGGTCGTGCTGCGATGATTGTTGGCGCGAAGAGACCAAAAATTACTGGCGTGGCGGACGTTACGAGTGAGCCCGAGGAAGGGGACAAAACTACCTAAGTTGAGTGAAGGGGGAATATTATGGCACTCGGGTATCTTCTGAAAATTCCGGCGGTGAGCGATTATATTTTTGAGGCTGATTTTGATGAAGCAGTTGCAGAAATTGTTCGCCAATATGGTTTGCCTGAAGGTCGTTCTGAAGAGCTTTTAGAGTTAATCAACGCCATTCTTGATGATGTGGTTGGCGTAACTCAATTGTCCGCATTGCTGGCTGAAGCTTTTGGTTTAGATGAGACGAAGTCGCGTTTAGTGGCTGCGGATTTGGCTGGTAAGACTATCCTTCCGTTAGCTGCATATTTGCCGAATATTGAAGCTGAGATAGTAGCCCTCGGTGGAAAGCTTGCAGATTATCCAGCGTTACGTGTACCCAAGAATCAACGAGACAATCTTGCCTTGTTGAAAGAAATGATTGAGACACTTGATGTTGAATTAACAGATGTACTGCTCAAGCGTCTATTGTTTTTGCTTCAGCAATTTGTACTTGGAGAAAAGACAGAAGAGTCACTGAGGACCTTTTTCACTCGATCCCTCAATATCGGTGGGCTTGGGCTGACAGAGGAACAGGCGACGGCTTTGCTTGCTGCAACTTTGCCGCACGCCAAAGAGCTTGCGTCAGCGGCGGCGAGTCCCGTGGGGGTACCCACGCCTCCAGCGGCGATAATTGAAGCTTCGGGGCCAGTTGAAATGGTGCGTCCAGAGCCTGAGGCAAAGCAGGAGCTTGAGATAGCTCCGCAGCATGAATTGGCCGCTGAGGTGCCAGTCGTGAGCGCGCCAAAAACGATAGAGCCTAAACAGGTAGCCTCAACAACAGTCGAACGCAAACAGTCCGTGACATCAACCCCCTCCACGATTTCTACTGCAAAGGGGGAGGGGCAGTCTGAGTTAGATCCGAATGAACTCAAAGCATCTGCTAAACGGGCGAGTGTGGTGCGAAAACTAACGGCTTCCACACAGTCCACGTTTGCATCGGCTTTGGTGACGGCTACGGAAATGGCCGCGCCTGTACTCAAGAAAAATAAGATTTCTGATAAAGTTTTTGCTGATTTGGCAGATAAAGCCATTCGGGGACTCAGAGATATCTATCAGACTCGAGATATCGTTGAACGTGATTGGGAGATAAAGGGAAATGATTTAGCCACTGTGATGCAGGCGGTGAGTGCTGGCGTTGACGCATATCAAAGTGTCGCCACGGTTCCTAGTGTGAATTCTAAATCTGTAGTGAAGGATGAGCTTTCTGATGTTGAGTCTCAGGCAGATGAACGTTTTTCTAAGCTCACCAAAGCTGATCTTCAGGCTATTCCGCAAGCAAAGGCCGAACTTACGGTGGGGAGCACTCCGATTATGACAAAAGACGGTCAACGTAAAGTGGTTGATGTGGTGACTTCCGCGAGACTAGCGGGTCCAATCGAACAATTGGGAAAGATGTCACCAACAGAGTTCCGTCGACTTTCAAGTAATGCCGCTGAGGCAGGTCAAAAAATTGAGGATCTATTATCCACGCTTGAAACTACTTCCTATGAAGAGCGTGTAAAAGGTGTTCTGGCTTGGCGCGAAAGCCCCATGAATCAACTCTATCTCCAGATTGCGGAAGAGGCGTTGACGCAGGGTCTGGCACTTCCAGAGGTGAGTAGTCGGCGTCGAGCGGCTGGTAAGGAGAGCTTGAGTCCTGCGGAAATCAAGGCGCTCGCGCTACTGAATACAAGAATTCGATTTTAGTCGTACGGACGGGTTATTGACCCGTCCGTACATGTTATAATCGGGGTATGCCGCGCAATCAATTTGTCGTGCCCCAATTTCTTGACGTTGAAGCCAAAATCATTGGCCCAATTACGGCTCGGCAATTTGTGATCATGCTCGGTACTCTCTTGCTTGAGTTCGTGATCTATCGAGTCTTTTTAAATATCCTGTTCGTTATTTTGCTTGGCGTACCTACACTCGCGATCGGTATCGCCTTTGCATTCGCGAAAGTGAATGGGCAGCCGTTTCATTACATGGTGATCAGTGTCATTCAGACGTTGCGCAGACCAGGAAAACGGGTCTGGGATAAGACGCTTACAGACGCCGATCTGCGAGTAGCGATGAAGAAAGACGAGATCGCTGAAGCTCCAGTAAGAGCTATCAAGAAGCCCCTGGAACGTTCCCGTTTATCGGAGCTCTCCATGGTGGTAAACACGGGTGGTGTGTACGTGGGCGATGTAGACCAACTCTGTTATGGCCAAAATCATTCTCGCAAAACCTAAAGGTGGTCCTCCATCGCAGCGCTATCTTGATATCGC
>JAUPWK010000010.1 GCA_030916555.1 Patescibacteria group bacterium
CGCTCTTCCGATCTGCATGAAAGCCCCTAAGTCAACAACCCGCAACTCCAAAAACCCCCTCTCTAGGCGATTTCTTCGGGCACTCAAAAACCATTTCATCCCCCACTCTGGCAATAATCATGTACCCCATGTTTTGCATCACCGAGCATTATTTGGTTACAGCGTCATCTTGATCGCCTTAAAGGTACTCGTTGTTGCGGCCGGTATTACCCTCCCGGGCTATAGCCTATTTTCAAGTGCGATAACACCTGCAAACATCATTTCACTCACTAACGAAACTCGAAGCAGCCTAGAGCTCCCGGCACTCACCACCGACCCTAAACTCATGCAGGCGGCCCAAGCAAAAGCCGAAGACATGTTCTTGAATGGCTATTTTGCGCATACAAGCCCCTCCGGGGTCACCCCTTGGTATTGGTTTGAGACCTACGGATACGACTACCGCTCGGCCGGAGAAAATCTTGCCGCTCATTTTACCGAGGCAGAGGATGTCGAGGCAGGCTGGATGGCAAGCCCTACACACCGAGACAACATTGTAAGTGACCGTTACGCAGAGATTGGCGTAGGAGTAGCCCAAGGCGTGTATGACGGCTATCAGACAACATTCGTGGTACAGATGTTTGGTTATGAACTAGGGCAAGAAGAAGCGCAAACTGAACTCTCACCAACAACTCCAACAAAGACGCCCATTACAGAGTCGCCTCTCCCCGCACCATCCACCCCAAGCGTCGCGATTGTTGAACCCGTCGCTTCAGAAGTTCTCAGTCTTCCAGAGCTAGGCGCGGATGAATTAACAGCATCTGCGGAAGTGCTTGGCGCTTCACCAACACCAAACCCCGATACACTTAATATCGACTTAACAAGTCTGGTCGTAAGCCCAATTCAGAATGGCTACTCCGTTGAAATCCATATGGATAATGCGAGTCAAGCCGTGCTTTACATGGGCAGTACGCACGTTCCGTTTGTAAATACTGACTCCTCAGGACTTTGGAAGAGCGTTGTCATGTACAATCCCGCCACCATAAGTAGCTCAGGGGAACAACTCTACATGGTTGCTGGCGGTATCAATGGCGACCAACAAACCCAAGACCTTGCCTGGATCATGCCCGGCGCCAAAGCTCCAGAAGTGTACGCCTTCAGAGCCCCTGAAAGCCCTAAGCTCCTTGGCGTTATGGACGTATCAAATGTTGATGATATCGTGCATCAAGTCTACATTTTCACACTCATCTTCCTTGGTGCGGCACTCTGTGTTGGTGTACTTGTAAAAATCGAAGTACAAAAACCGACCATGATTGCACACAGCCTTGCAGTGATCGCACTTACCCTTCTTCTTACCGTCACCTAATCCTGAATCCGTTCAGCGACTACAATGTAGCGCTGAAGTGCTGTACCAAGCGGATATGACGTTTGCAACGTAAGTAAGTACTTTTGATTATTTTGTTGGTCTAGCACACTTACATCACGCGGACCTACTACCTTGGTTTCAAGCACAGTGTATCGGAAGATGTCACCATTGGCATTCGTGATTTGTATTTCTGTACCAATTTCAATCTGCGGCAATTTTGCAAACACCGTCTTATACTCGCCCGGTGACCAGATGTAATCACTGGAATGACCAAAAATATACACATTACCAGGTTCCCCCGGCAACGCTGTCCCCGGAAAATGCACTACGCCCCTACGTAACGCCTCCTGATACACCGACTCAGACTTCTCTTCTACATACTGAATTGGCGCCTCGATACCCAAATCAGCAATAAGTAAACGGTTAGGAACGCCGATTTCTTCAGCCTCAGAAACCTCTGGGTCAACGTCAGCATCGTCCACAATAGGCTTTACCGAATCCAGACGGGCATGAAGATAAGGGTAGGCTAAAATACCCACCGCGATCAAAAAGATACCGCCAAAGAGCACATACCGAGTCGATTGTCGCATAGAAGTAAGAAAATACCGGCACGTAATGGCCGGTATTTTCTCAAACAAGAATATTTACTCAGCCTTCCGACGTCGTGAGACGAAGGCAAGGACCGAACCAAGAGCCAAGACGCCCGCCACTGGCACACCAGTACGTGGGAGCTCATCTGTTACTCCTGCCACGATTGGATCTGGAGCAATCTCCTCGCTACCACCCGCGCCAGTTCCATCATTGGTGATGTTTTCATCCGATTCTCCAAGCACTTCTGGGTCAGGACGATCACCGCTCGTATCATTGTCATTGCCATCTCCGCCGTTGCCGTTGTCACCTCCATTGCCACCATCTCCGCCGTTGTTGCCGCTACCGCCACCATTATTACCACTCGATCCGCCACCTGATGGACCACCAACAAAACGGTTGGTAATGGTACAGAGAGCGTCTTCATCCGAGGCAATATTACCAGTAGCGTTCTGAGCAAAGAGGCCGGTGCAATCACCGGAGAACGTCGTTTCGTAACCCGTGCGTGGCTCAACGAAAATGTCGTAATCTCCTGGGGACATCGGAAGAACGTCGCCGTCATGGTACGAAGTGACATTTCCACCGTTCATGAAAATATTGAATCCGCTCGCTGGAGCATCGCCTCCGTCTACAATCACATCAAAGGTTAGACTGCCTTCAATTTCAGAACCACCGCGCTCAACGTTTGTAACAATACAGTCGTACTGAACGCCAGCCACTGCCACGCCCTCACAATCCCCTTCGAACTGTGCACTATAACCGTCTACAGTAGGCTCAGTGACTTCAAATGCACCCGCCTCGAGCGTCACCACCGTACCAAGCTCCTCACCTGGGAAGCTCACCGTTTCGTACACGTTCGCACCGCGATCAATTGAGACATTTTGACCGGTAACGTCAAGCATGAAATCAGATGGAATTGCCTCCCCACCGTTATTCACAACAATCTTGTGGACAGTAAGCGTAGCGGTTGCGGGCTCGTCATCCTGACAACGTGGCGAAGCCAAATCAGCCGGATCTGTTGAACGAGATTCATTAGCAGAAACAACCGTCCATACAAGTGGAATGTCTCCAGGGAATAAAACCTGGAAAGCATCAGGCACGCTTCCGGCAGCAAAAGATGAAGGTTGACCATGGTTACCATCACCAGTAAATCCACCACCTGCAATGCGGTTATCAATCGTTCCAGCTTGAACAAATACGCTACCCGCATTTGTATTTACGTAGCCAAAA
>JAUPWK010000068.1 GCA_030916555.1 Patescibacteria group bacterium
TGCCACACAATAGCCAACCCCAAACGGTGCATCGTAGGAAAGGATAGAGGGCGTGGTGTACATGCCGTCAAGAACACCTAAGAGCATGCAAAGCTGACGGTGAGAGGTATCGTGGGCATTTTTGATGAGACTTTCAGGTATTTGCAGGATTCCTGAGGCGTTATGTTCTTTCAACATGGTGAGCACCGTATCATCAAACACCTTGCCGTCTTTATGAAGGCCTGCCGGTGCAGATTTGCTGAGCGCTTGAGACATGTCTCCGGTCGCAATGACAGCAATGCGTCGATCGCTTTCAAGGATAAGGTGCTTAAAGGCTAAGCCAATATTGAAATGTGCTTTAGCATCAAGATCTGATGGAGCTATCGGAACAAGTCGGATTGCGGGGAGGTGGGCGGTGAGAAAATCAAGCGGCACGACGCTTGTCGCACTCAAATGGTTATCCGTGGAGAGAGATACGGGAAGGTCGGTTTTGCGTAGATGTCGTTGCAACCGGTCAATGAAGCCGAAGTCCGGGTGATAATTTTTTTGGTAGCCGAGATCGCCAAACTCTTCGAGACGGGCCAAGTAAGGATCGGCTACGTTTATGGAGAATGCATCTGGATACATGGTCTTGCTCTCAGAGAACAGCAAAATTGTATCTGGATGAGTAGCGTAGAGCTCTTCTGCAAGCTCTTCCAAGGCCTCGCGAGTTTCTGTGACTTCGCTCATTTTAGCCTCGTTGATCGAAGGCAGAAGTAACGGCGATGAGGGCACGAGGCCGGCAAAAACCAACATATTATTCAGCAGCGTCAGCCAAGGCCTCTCCAAGCGGCTGGAGTGCCAGAATATCATCTGGAACTGTATGCACATTCTCCCACTTATAACCGTAGCCTAAGAATACGGACTCAGTTTGAATAGGTAGGCGCTTACCATCGGAAATGACATACACCGCTGGTTCAGAGACACCACGGACCAGGTATCCCTCCGGTAAGAGGAGTGGGGTACCTTCGGAATATTGTTCAATGTCAACGGGCTGGGCAGGGGTGAGTGTGGCGTTCGGGAAGCGGGCTTCGAGAATCGATTTATCAAAGATGGCATGACGTTGTCCGTTTTCAATGTAGAACACAGCACCGCTGTCTTTGATCTGGAGGAGAATACCTTGAGGATGGGTTGTGGTCAGGGTGATGGGATCTCCTTCTGTGAAATTCGCTGCCTCCTCACTTGTGATGCTTACAAGTTCATCTTCCGAGAAACCAATTTTGTTGAAGGTTTCCATGGAGACGATATGGCGCAATGTATCATCAACGAGAAGAGAGATTTTGCCGTTTTCTTCACGGAGTAATGAATAATTTGGGAAGCTGATCGGTGTTCCAATTGGGAATTGTTCAAGCACTGTGGCTGAAACTTGGATAATTAAATCTGCATTGAAACGCGAAGAGAGTACGCTTGCGCTTGTGATTGGGCGTCGATAGCCGCGTTGAACGAGCCAGACGCCGTCTTGTCCGGCAGCCTGCAGGAGTGAGCCAGAAGGATATTCACGGCCAAACCAGCGATTCCAAATTGCTACAAAGTTTTCATTGCCGTGAAGGTGTGGCGTGTAGGCATACATGGCAGCAGTTGCAGCATTGACTGGGACTACAGTTTCACCGTCAATCACCACTGGAACTCCTGGACCGTATTTTCCAGCCGTTTTTCCGTGAGTATAGATATCCTGAAGATATCCTTCTATGAACTGCAAGGCAGCTGAGTTTACCTGCTTGCCAAAGCCCTTCCAGCGGCTTAGCAGGGGGTCGTTCATACTGCAATGATCGCAAACCGCATAACCCGCAGCCCAATCGAGTTGTTTCTGTGTCGGATCTTCGTCCTCAATAAGACTTTGTTCTTTTTGAAGCAGAACAAGTAAGAATTTTGGATTGATGTGCGTTTGTTGAGCGGTGCGCCAAATAATGTCAGCAGCATCTCTGGTCCGTCCGGTGTGGTCTTCAAGTTTTAGATCTGCTAAACCGCCACGTTCCAAAAAGGCCTGAATCTGATTCAGATCCATAGCCTGTGAATCCTGAAGCTCTTCGTCAGATAAGATAAAGTTAGGGTCAAACGCCAGGGCGGACTTGAGTGGGAAGAAAATTGCCGACACCAAAGCCAGCGTAAGAAATGGTTTCATACCCCGTGAGTATAGCAAGAAAACTGGGGGCTGTTGATCGTTCTTTCGTTTTGGTCTATCGTTGGCCCACTAAGTGCTATCAGCTCTATGTCTATGTTATCTATTGGCAGCAAAGCTCCAGAGGTGTGTCAGGCAATTATCGAGGTTCCACGTGGCAGTCAGAATAAGTACGAATTTGATAAAGAGCAGGGAATTGTAAAGCTTGATCGCGTACTCTTCGCCCCAATGTTTTACCCTTGCGACTACGGATTTTTCCCAGAAACGCTCGGCGGTGATGGGGATCCACTCGATGTTCTCGTGATGGTCACGAACCCACTGTTCCCAGGCGTAGCCGTGGATGTTCGCCCGATTGGCGTTCTCATCATGAGCGATGACAAAGGTGAAGATGAAAAAATCCTCGCTGTAGCTAAAGATGATCCTCGCTTCAAGCACATCAACGATTTGAACGACGTTCCAGAGCATATTCGTAATGAGATCTCCTTCTTCTTCGAGAGTTACAAAATCTTGGAAAAGAAAATGACCAAGATCGAAGGTTGGAAAGATGCCGCCTTCGCTAAACAGCTCATCTCTGAAGCCATGGCTAACGCCAAAAAGTAACTGACATACTCGCATATACAAAAAGACGAGCTTAACTGCTCGTCTTTTGTGTTTTTGGATTGATATGATATTCTCGCTAGAGGAGGCGAATAGGACAATGTGGAATTTTCTTGAGGCGTTGATGGTCGTATCGGTTGTGATTGTCGGCATAGGTACTGCAGCATTGTTCATACAATGGCATGAACGCCGATTCGAAATCGCTTACATCAAGAGGCTCTATCGGAAGGAATAAAAATGCGACCAAAAACTGAGGGAAGACTTATCGGATATCGATACGTGATGCGAAGGGTTCAGGCTTTTCTGGACTCGCCGATGCCGTGCGTTCTCGGCCAGTCCGAGGACGCTACTCATCGCATCGTTCGGGTTCGCGATAGGTCTCCGGACAAAGTGTTCGGCATTGACCAAAACGGCAAGTGCTTCTTGCTACCCGATCGGGACTAGCAGATGCAACAACGTAAAGGGACCCCCGGCTGGAGGTCCCTTTTTGCTTTTTGGTATCTAATCACCGCTTTTTCGATTTTTTGTTTTAGACTTACTCGATGGGCTTGCATCGGCTACTGTTTGAGGTTCGTCAGATCCATCCGGATTGTTTTCAACGTAGGTCGTGCCTTCTGGGCCGTGAACCTCGTGAAAGCCAACCGGACAATCTTTCACAAAAATCGATCCCTCTGGAGTGCGTTGCTTATGCCAACCAACCGGAGTGATTTCAATATATTGGTATTTATTCCCTGGAATTTCTTGTGGTTCGTAGCCCGGTGGGGGATTTGGAACCACGTCCTGGACGCTGATAACTTTCAGCTTTCTCCACTCCGCCTGAATAACCTCAGGCACAAAGGCCGATTGCTCGGTTGGATGCGTCTCCACCTGAGGAACTTCTGCTCTTGCTTCCCCGGAGCCAGACAAAGCGGCACCAAGCATCGCACCCTTCACTGCTTTTTCAAATCTTCGCCCCATTTCACCAAACGGCATATCTGAGTGATCATAATTTATACCTAAAGTGTAGCATATTTCAAAACACGAGCCTTAAGGCTCGTGTTTTGTATTTACTTGACCTTAATCTCAATCTCATCCTTCTTCACATCCACTGTCACGGTAGCGTCCTCAGGAACTTCGCCTTTGACGATTTTCATGGCCAGGTTGTCGAGGATTTGGTTTTGGATGACGCGTTTGAGTGGGCGGGCGCCGAAACGGGCATCGTAACCTTTTTTGGCCAGGAATTCCTTGGCCTTATCTGAAACCTTGATACTGAGTGATCGCTGTTCACGCAAACGGTCAGACACAAGCTTGAGTTGAAGATCGACAATATCTCCAATTTGTTCTGGCTTGAGGGGATTGAAGACAATAATGTCATCAATGCGGTTCAAGAATTCAGGGCGGAACTGATCGCGCAACAGCTCATCCAGCTTTTCTTTGGCAATTACGGAATCACTCTTTTCTTCTTCATTGAAACCAATACCGTTGACCTTGCCTTGCGCCAGAATTACATCAGAGCCAATATTGCTCGTCATGATAATGATCGTGTTCTTAAAGTTCACGGTACGACCCTTGGCATCGGTCAGACGTCCATCATCTAAGATCTGCAAGAGAGAGTTGAAGACGTCGGGATGCGCTTTTTCGATTTCATCGAACAGCACTACAGCGTAGGGATGGCGACGAATACGTTCGGTGAGCTGACCACCTTCATCGTACCCAATATAGCCTGGTGGGGAACCGATCATTTTACTCACGCTGTGCTTTTCCATGTACTCACTCATGTCCAAACGGATGAGTGATTTATCATCGTTAAACATGAACTCAGCCAAAGCCTTAGCGAGTTCCGTTTTACCGACACCGGTTGGACCCATGAAAATAAACGAACCAATCGGTTTTTTATCTTCAGAAATCCCGGCGCGTGAACGGCGTAGAGCATTGCTCACTGCTGTAATCGCTTCTTCTTGTCCGACAACACGCCTCTTGAGCTCATCTTCCATGCGGGAAAGCTTTACCATTTCGCTTTCGAGCATTTTGGAGACCGAGATATGCGTCCAGCGTGAAACAACGTCAGCAATGTCGGTTTCACTGATGACCTCTTTTAGCAATCCGCGCTCAGCCTGGAATTTCTTGAGTTCATCTTCAAACTTTGCTAACTCAGATCGTTTCGTCGGAATCTGACCGTAACGAATTTCAGCTACACGCTCCAAATTGCCGCGACGTTCTTCGTATTCGGCTTCATTGGTAAGTTTATCAACCTCGTTTTTAATGGCACGCAATTTGCTGATGAGATCTTTTTCACCCTTCCAGCGGAGCTCGAGCTCGCGGGTTCGTTCATCGACATCGGCTAAAACTTTCTCAATCTCCTTGAGACGAGCTTTTGAATCCTTGTCATCTTCTTTAAGCAAGGCCTGTTTTTCGATCTGTAATCTTGTCTGCTCGCGCTTCAGGCGATCGAGCTCTTCTGGCATGGAGTCAATCTGCAAACGTAAAGCTGAGGCGGCTTCATCGATCAGATCAACGGCTTTATCCGGCAACTGGCGATCCGAAATATAGCGTTGTGATAACTCAACTGCAGCTACGATGGCGTTATCGCTAATACGAACGCCGTGATGAATTTCATAGCGCTCTTTAATACCACGCAACATGGCAATCGCATCAGTTGCACTTGGTTCCTCAACGAAGATTGGCTGGAAGCGACGCTCCAAGGCCTGATCCTTTTCAATGTGTTTCTGATACTCCTTGGTTGTGGTCGCTCCAATTACTCGTAACTCACCACGGGCCAGGGCAGGTTTTAGCAGGTTTGAAGCGTCCATTGGTGACTCATCGCCCTTGCCGGCGCCGACCAGCATGTGAAGCTCGTCAATAAACAAGACGTATTTTCCGTCAGCCTGTTGCACCTCTTTGATAACCGCTTTCAAACGCTCTTCAAATTCACCGCGGAATTTTGTGCCCGCAATCAAGGCACCCAAATCAAG
>JAUPWK010000069.1 GCA_030916555.1 Patescibacteria group bacterium
ATGTGAGTATCCAGTTGCGACTTGTGGCCGCGTGGTGGTGGCTTCGGCACATTGCTTTAGCCCATCATCGAACGCGACCGAAGTCGTGTGCGCTGGTGGGCTCCCCGCAAGATCCAGTGAAGACTGGGCGGGGAACACGTTAGTTGTGAGTCAGGGATATGCCGTCCCTGGGCGGTCGAGGGGTTTATGAGCTAGCCGGCCACGACGCGCTACTCGTCATAGTTGTCGAAGTCGTCGCAGTCCTCCCCTTCGACCATCCCGTCGTCCTCCTCGTTGTAGCACGCGAACGGGAAGACATGGTCGTCGAAGTCGTCGTAGTCGATCGGGTGTTGGGGTCGCTGACGGAGGAAGTTCAACCACCCTTCGAGCAAGTCCGCTTCCTCGATCAGGGTCATGTAGCTGATGCCATCGAAGTCCAGCGCTGCCTGGGAGCCGGTCGGGACCGGATCCCCGTGGTGCTGCCCGTCGCGGAAACACCACGCGATGATCTGTCCGCGGCTGTTACGCGTGACAGTCTGACGCGGCTGCCACTCGTCGCCGAGCGGCAGGAGCTCGACCGGCGTCGCCTCGACGTCGCCTCCGTTCCGGTAGTAGATGGCCAGGAGCATGTGTCCTCCACGAGGGTTGTTACCCTGATTAATGGTCGGCTTCGGCACATTGCTTTAGCCCATCATCGAACACGATTTACATCATGTGCGCTGATGTGGCGGTCGAAGCAGAAGCCTCGACCTATGCGGGAATGAACGTTAGTCGTCTTCCGGTTCGAGCACCTCGACGACTCGGCCGTCGGTGCTCGTTGAGCGTTGGACGACGCGAATGCGGCGGACCTGAACATTTCGTTGCTTCGACTCGGTCACCCAGCCCATGAAGGCGAAGGGGATGCTGCCCATGGCCATGAGGAAGAGGCCGACCGTGATCCAGAGGCCGAGGTCTGCCAAGAACGACAGGTTGGTGGCGAAGTATCGAATGAAGCCGGTGCAGAGGAGAGCGGTGAACGAGAAACACAGGCTGTAACCCGCGAATTCGACGTAGTATTTGAACATCTCGTCTCCAGACTTCCTGGGCAGGAAGGTGGTGGGTTTGGCAAACTTAAAGGCCCTGACATGTTTCCTAGTGAGAGTTGCGATACCTTTGGGGTACGGTGATTCTGTAGAAAGCCTGTCAGGGCCTTTCGGTTTTGGGGCATCTTTGGATTGTTCCAGAGAAGTCTCTCTCCCCTTAGGTTGTGAACTACCTTACCTAAATTAGTATAGCATTTTTTTCGACTTTTGTCAAGTCAAAACGGTCGTTATATGGCTAATTTTAGCCATATAACGACCGTTGATCTTTTAAGCTTTTTTGCCTTTTTTTGAAGCTATTTCCGTTTGAGTGGCGGGCCGATGACCCTTTGTAACCTCGAGGGTTGCTTAAAGGCTTAGGCCCATTTTCACCTTTACTTCAGATATCTTCATTGAGGCAATTTCGTTGGCGCGAGCGCTGCCTTCGGCAACAATCTTTTCTAGCTCATCTGGTTGGCTCAGATAATCGTTAATAGCGGCCTGAAGTGGTGCGAGGTGGGTGATTAAGGCTTCTGCCAGGTCTTCTTTCAATTCTTTCATGCCCTTAGCCGCATAAGAAGCGGCAATGTCTTCGGGGGAGCCGTTGGTGACCAGGCTAAAGATCGACAAGAGATTTTTAAGTCCTGGTCGGCCATCATCCACGCTAATACCTGTTTCAGAGTCAGTGACCGCTGATTTGATCTTCTTTCTGATAACATCTGCCTCATCCATGAGGGAGATGTAATTCTTGGGAGAGGGGGCGCTCTTACTCATTTTGATTTCCGGATTGTCGAGCGCTAAGATTCTGCCGCTAGCAATATTGATTATCGGCTTTGGTACCACAAACGTTTGACCAAAATCACGATTGAAACGTTCGGCCAAGTCACGAGCTAATTCAAGATGCTGCTTTTGATCTTCGCCAACTGGTACGGCCTGTGTATCGTAAAGGAGGATGTCTGCTGCCATGAGTACAGGATAAGTGAAAAGTCCAACTGACACATTTTGGCCTTTCACTTTTGATTTATCCTTGAACTGTGTCATGCGCTCAAGCTCGCCAATTCGAGCGATGGTCTGAAGCAACCAGCCAAGTTCGGCATGAGCTGGCACTCGGGACTGCTGAAAGAGGATAGCTTTTTTGGGGTCAATACCTGCAGCCAGATAGGCAGCGGTCGCAAAAGCAATATTCTTTTTCAGTTGCGCTGGTTCTTGCGGAACCGTAATGGCATGCAAATCAACGATGCCAATAAAAAGCTCGTCTTCACGTTGCAACTCTACGGCTGGCTTAAGGGCACCAAAGTAGTTACCAAGGTGAAGGATGTTTGTGGGTTGAATGCCAGTAAGGACACGCATATAGGCATAATGCTAGCATCAATTTTCAACAAAAACAAAAGAGCCCGTGCGGGCTCTTTTGGCGGAGGTCTAAACCTCGATCAATACTGGCAGAATCATTGGACGGCGTTCGGTTTTCTGGAAGAGGTACTTACCCAGCTCATCGCGAATGGTGGTCTTGATGTGGTCTGGGTCAATAGGGGCGGCGGTGTTCGTTTTTGCAAGCACTTGTTCAAGGTGAAGGCGGGTAGCCACAATGAACTCCTTGTTTTCCTTCATCTGTACGAAACCGCGACTTACCATGTCCGGAGCCGATACGAGCTTTCCGCTCTTTTTATCAAACTGAGCGATCACGACCACCATACCGTCTTCAGCTAAAGCCTGACGATCACGCAAGACAACCTGAGAGACATCGCCAACACCAAGACCGTCAACGAAAACGTAGTCGGTTGGGACTTTTTCCGTGGTCATCTTAGCTTGCGTTTCGCCCTTGGCATCCTTCCACATCTCAATGATCTGGCCATTATCCGCCACGAACACATTCTGTTCTGGCCAGTGCATGGAGTAGGCAACTTCAGCGTTTTCGCGGAGCAAGAAGTGGTTACCTTCAATTGGCATGTAGTACTTTGGCTTGAACAAACTCAACATGAGCTTGATATCTTCCTTCATAGCGTGTCCACCAGCGTGCACGTCCATGATGTCCTTGTGAATGACGCGAGCGCGCTTGCGGTACAAGGTGTCTTTGAGACGCTGCACGGTAGCTTCATTTCCAGGAATAACGGAGCTTGAGAAGATGATCGTATCGGTTGGATCGATCTTTACAAAGCGGTGTTCGTCATTGGCAATACGTGCCATGGCAGCGCGCTTTTCGCCTTGAGCACCCGTACAAATAATTGTAATTTTTTCTGGTGGGTGTTCGTTGACCTCCTCAATTGGGATGATCGACTTTTGGTTGACCTTAATGTAGCCAAGCTCTTTAGCGATTTCTACGTTGGTCTTCATGGAATATCCATCAAGCGCAATCTTGCGGCCCTGAGCCTCAGAGATTTCCATGATCTGCTTTACGCGAGACAAGAGGGAAGCAAAGGTTCCAATGATCACACGACCTGGAGCCTTTTCAATGATGCCCTGAAGCTCATCACCAATGCCTTTTTCGGATTTCTGGTGACCAGCGCGATCGGCATTCGTGGAGTCGCCCATGAGAAGGGAGACGCCAGCCATACCCACGCGAGCAATCTTGTGGAAGTCGGCCGGTACGGTGCCGACAGGGTGATAATCAAACTTCCAGTCACCGGTGTGACAAATAGTGCCAACCGGGGTCTCAATTACGATTCCGGCAGAATCAGGAATGTTGTGGTTGATGTGGAAGAAGTGCACCTTAAAAGCACCCAACTGCAATTCAGATTCAATGGTGATTGGCTTTACAGCCACTTTTGATTCTGGGAAATCAGTCTGACGCTTCTTGATGATGCCCGCGGCTACTGGCAAAGCATAAATCGTGGCATTACCAATGCTTTGCATGACGTGTGGAATAGCACCAATGTGGTCATAGTGACCGTGGGTGATGATGACGCCACGCACATTTTGCTCCTTGCCTTTCAAGTAGCTCATGTTTGGAATGATGTAATCAACTCCAGGCATGTCTTCATCTGGAAATTGCAGGCCCATGTCTACAAAAATGATGTCATTTTTGTATTCGATGAGGGTACAGTTACGTCCAACTTCTTCAAGTCCACCAAGAACGATAACGCGAACAACTTCACCCGTTGGACTGGTGTAGGTTGTGGTTTTTGCCGGTTCTCCGGCAAGAGCGGCACCACGTGGAGCATGTGGACGGAAAGGTCCACGTGCTGCAGGGCGACGATTATTCTGCTGACCGCGTTCTGGGCGAGCAGCATGAGGTTTAAAATTACCCATATAAGAAACTCAGTCTAAAGTCGAAAGTTAATAGTTAATAGTGAGTATGACTTTCGATCATGACAGTCGGCTCACGTCGAGAGAACTCAACGGGAATCGACCGGCATTGTTTGGGGAGGGTGTTGTTGCGAGCCTTGTGGCGGCGAAGCCGCCAAGGCGACCGGCAGATAGACGAAAGTGAGGACGATCCCGAAGTTCCTGAGGGGAGTCCGAACGAGAGTCTATCTGGAAAGGGAGTATCTGGTGCGAGTGGAGAGACTCGAACTCTCAAGGTGTTACCACCATAGGCTTCTGAGACCTACGCGTATACCAATTCCGCCACACTCGCAAAACCTTTTAAAATCTCCAGCTACATTGTTGCGGGCCCTGATTTTTCTTCGCCGTATGGTTACATACGCCTCGGAAAAATCTTTCCCGCGCCTCGTATCTGAAGATTTTAAAAAGTTTTGCAGCTTACCACGCGCTTGAGTCGAGTAGAAAATTATTGCGAGTATAGTGCGCTTTTTGGGCGCAAAAAGGAAGATCGTATTCTAGCACAGAGAGCAGTAATCGTCAATGATTTACGACTTCTTTTTAAAGATAGCTTTGGTTTTTATGTACCAGTCTTGTACATTCGCAAAACGGTCCGCTGGCGTTACGATAGCAGGCAGTTTTACGTTTTGAATGGTGCTTGGGAGGGCATAGGGGTAGGTGGGCTGATACAAGAAGATGGCCGGAGTTGTTTCATTTACGGCTGCGGCAAATTTAGTAAAGGCTTCAGTGCGAGCGGTTTGATCTGCTGTCGTCCGGATTGTCGAAATTGCATCATCAGCTGCTTTGCTGACGAACTGAGAAACGTTGAGGCCTGGGAACGGTACTTGTGAAGAGTGCCAGAAAGGGTATGGGTCTGGAAAGACTCCATAAAGTTCACCGGAGACGAGTACGTCAAAGCTGCGCGACTTTAAGACGTCGTTTTGAAGCGAAGTTGAACTCACTGGAATGACATTAACACTTACGCCAAGCGGCTCCCATTGACGACGAAGTTCTTCTGCTACGGCCTTCAGCTCGGGTGTGTCGAGAACGGTAATCGGTACATTAAGCGTCTTACCGTCCTTTGTTCTCATCCCGCCTTCTGTTGGAATTTTCCAGCCAGCATCCTCAAGCATGGTTGCGGCTGTAGCAGGGTCGGCAGTTGGAATAGCAAGTGAGCTGTCATACCCAGGTACGCCAAACACGAGCGGGCTTGTAATTGGGGTAGCGTGCCCGGCTTGTACGGTGCTGATAAGCGTTTGTCGATCGGTGGCGAGTGCGAGCGCCTGGCGAACCTTGCTGTCTGAAACCGGTCCGGTGGCTTTGAGGTTGAAGAGTGCGGCTACGTATTCTCGTGTACTTGGTCTTGTTACGTTCAGTGAGCGGTCATCAGAGAATTTGGCGACTTGCTCATACGGTAAAACTGAAGCGCCTTCAATATTATGATTGCGGAGCGCTTGGCTTAATTCATTAGTATCCATGAAGAACTTGAACGTAAGACGTTCAATGTGTGGAGCGCCGCGGAAGTAATCAGGATTACGAACGAAATCAACACTTTTCAAGTTTCCCTTGTTATCTTTTGTGAGCTTTTCAAATATGTACGGTCCACTTCCAATTGGTTTCAGGTTAAGTTGGGTGAGTTGGGCGTTGGCAGCAGGGATATTCTGCCAAATGTGTGCTGGCAAAATCCCAATCGTCATGGTGGTGAGAAAGGGTGCAAAAGGTTCGGATAGAGTAAACTTAACGGTTTTTTCATCCACGGCTTCAACGCTAATGCCAGACAGCGTGCTCATGAGCGGACTACGGTATTCGGGATTTTGAATCGCGTGCATCGTAAAGACGACGTCTTCACTTGTGACGGGATCGTGATCATGCCAGGTGAGATCATTTTTTAACGTAAACGTATACTCTTTTTCGTCCGTTGAAATTTGATAGCTTTCAGCCAGATCAGGCACGACGCCTTCTACGGGATCAAAGCGCATGAGGCCGTTGTAGACCAGATGAGAGAGCGAGGCGTCAACGTCGCTTGCGTTAGCGTAGAGTGGGTTGGTGTAGTGAGGATAGCCAATGACGCCCTCTGTGTATTCACCACCAACAGCTGCGACGCGTTCGGCGTGTTGTGATACGTACTGAAAGCCAAGTGCGCCTGCGCCAACGACAATAAGTAAAAATCCGGTGAGCGCAATGCGGCGTTCAACTGGGGACAGGAAGCGTGGTAGCTGCATCCATTGTTTGACGGTGGGGAGGCGTTTTGTTGGTTTGACGGCTAAGACTTGGCGCATGGCCAGGTCATTTCCAACAGCGCGTTTGGCACCTTCTTTTGATCTACCAAAAGACAGTCCGGAGAACATCCGTCGTCGCAAACTCCGTAAAAAGTCTAAAAATCCGACTTTAGGTATAGAGCGTGTGAGCTGACTGAATTAGAAATTGTAGAGTGCGTTGACAAGTGCGACACCGAAGAAAAGGATGGCGAGAACAATCGTGAAAACGTGGAGCTTTTTCTCAACTCCGCGACGAGTACGATAAACGTTACCATCTCCGCCAAATGCCAAGCCAACACCACTCCCGCGAGCCTGTAAAAGGATAGCAGTAGCCAAAAGTGCCGCTAGGACGATCTGAATAATGTTGAGAATCATATCGTTTGCAAGGATACCAGAGGCCACGTTTTTCGTAAAGGCGTGTGCTATTCTATGAGGGTAGCTATGACTGACTTGCCAGAAGTGAATTTTGATCCGTTAATAACTGAGAAAAGCCCAAGGAATCGTCGCCTTGGGACGTTCCTCTTTCTTATTGTACTCGTTCTCGCGGCTTTTTTTGGATATCGAGTGTTTAATTATTATCGACAGATCCAAAAAGGCGTTATCGATACGGCTACATACTCATTTCAAAGCACTGCTATTTCTCAAAATCGATTGCTCGCTGTAGCGAAAGCCGCTTCTGGAAGTGGTGAGCTCGCCACGACTGATGATCCTTCGTTTGGAAATCTTGGCGCCCCACTCACGATTGTGGAGTTTGCTGATTTTGGTTGTCCGTATTCAGAGCAGGAAAGTTATGTGCTTGATGCTGTTGCTCGTAAATATCCAGACCAAGTAAGAATCATTTATCGCGATTTTCCACTTATTGATTTGCATCCGGGTGCGGATATTGCAGCCGAAGCAGGGGAATGTGCTCAGGATCAGAATAAGTTTTGGGAGTATCATGACGTCCTGTATAGGAATTCTGGCGAATTTACTACGGAAAGTTTGATCGATTACGCTAGTCAGGCCGGGCTGAGCGTGAGTACGTTCCGAAATTGTTTGGAGTCGGGTAAATATACAGATGAAGTAGCACAAGACCTGGCAGACGGCGTAGCGGCTGGCGTGACGGGTACGCCGACATTCTTCTTCAATGGAGAAAAGATTGAGGGGGCGGTGCCATTTTCTACCTTTACTGATATTGTTGATGCTTTTTTGAGCGAGTAACAAAAAACCACTCCGTTTGGGGAGTGGTTTTTTGTTTAGGCGGTCTTGGTTTTCTTGCTTACAAGTTCTTTCAAGCGGCGACCAAAGCCCTTCACAAAGGAGAGGCGGGCGCGACGTGTCTTGAAGGCCTTTACAAGCTCAATCTTCGACAAGTTTGGAGAGCTGAGCGGGAAGATCTTTTCTACCCCGAAACCATCGGTTTCTTTGCGGATAGTAAAGGATTTTGAGGCGCCCTTACCGCGGACACCAAGTACCAAGCCTTCAAAAACCTGAATACGCTCACGGGCTTCGCCCTTGGCGTTCAAATCTTGGATTTTTTCGTGCACTCGGAGGACTTGGCCAGCGCTGATTTGCTCTGGTTTCAGGACTTCCAAGGCTTGAACTGCGTTATTCATAGCCAGAAACGTGAAAAAAGGATGGCAGAAGTATAGCTGAAGATGGAAAGAAGGTCAAGATGATGTGTCTTTTTAACAGAAACGCCTCCTAGGAGGGGAGGCGGAGGGAAGATTCGAGCCGACTATTGTAGCCGGTCGTACTGACACTCTTCTTCATTTGGAGCGGACAGGTACCACTCCTCGAAACAGCTTAGCACTACGTTGTCGCCCGGAGTCAGGCTAGCGCACGGGGTGCTGGCGCAGTTCACGATTCGCTCTTCGTCGCCAATTCTCAGGCGAACGGAGAACTCCGTCGTGATCCCGGATGCGGCATTGCCGAAAGTCTTGCCCTTTGGGGCGTCCAGGACTTCGCCCTGGACCTCGTAGCGCAAGAAAGCCGCCCTTATGGGGTTGATGCTGAATGGAATCGCTGTTAGCAAGATCACGATGACGGAAATCCCGAGAACGATCTTGTGAAAGTTGTTCCAGGGGTGATTCCCCCCGTGGCTTCGGTGATCCATGTCGTCCTCCTGAATGATAGCGACATGTTAGCGTAATGCAAAACCCCACTTCTGTCAAAGAAAGCGGGGTTGCACTATCGTTTATGCCTGTACGTATTGAAGGATTTTTTGAAGCACTTCGTCAGTTGATAAGTGCGTGGTATCAATTACGAAATCGTAATTCTTTGGGTTTAAGTATTCGGCTCCGTACCACTTTTTATAGCGTGCATCATTTTGTGCGGCTCGGGCAGTGAGCGCTTGCTCAGTGGCCTCCACACTAGCGTACTCCGGTTCGTCGGTGCGGTTTGGATTATTTTGACGATCCGCAAAGATGCGTTCAGCAGCGACTTTCGGATCAACTGCTAAGTAAATTTTTTTGCTTTGCGGTAAGAAATACCAACTCATGGCGCCATCGATAACAAAATCATCTTGCGTTTCCCCGAGCGTCTTTTGAAAGGCATCAACCTCGTGATCAGTTGAGGCGTCATTAAGTCCGATATCATTCAGCTCATCAATAGTGAGGCCTCGAGACTTGGCCATTTCACCGCGCATGTCACCCATGGAGTATTTTTTGAGCCCAAGTTCTTCAGCCAACAAG
Source organism: Patescibacteria group bacterium (assembly GCA_030916555.1). Taxonomy (GTDB): domain Bacteria; phylum Patescibacteriota; class Patescibacteriia; order UBA9934; family UBA9934; genus JAGORL01. The sequence continues at coordinate 9,226 of JAUPWK010000069.1, forward strand.
TTCTTGATGGTCGATTTACCGGCACCGGGAAGCCCGCCAAGGGTGATGATCATAAATTACGCGCGTAAAGGTTTGAGATTTTGTAGTGTGTCTTCAAGTTCAGTTGGGAGCGGCGCAATGAAGGTCTTACGCTCGCCGTTTGGCAAGCTGATTGATAGCTCGCGGGCGTGGAGGAAGAGGCGATTAAGTTTGAGCGGTTTAATATCGCGGCGTACGTAAAGTTTATCACCAGCTACGGGGTAGCCAAGCGCAAAAAAGTGAGCACGAATTTGGTGCGTACGGCCCGTAACAATGTGCACATCAAGCAGGGTTGAGGTGGTGAAGCGTTGTTTTACCTCGTAATGGGTAATCGCTTCTTTGCCTTCTTGTGAAGTGGGACGTGCGGCCATGCGAGATCGACTTGAGGAGCGGGCAATTGGAAAGTTGATTGTGCCGTGTTCATCTTGCACCTTTCCAAGTACGAGTACAGTGTAGTGTTTTTCTGTTAGGCGCTGTTTGAATTGTTCTTTCAGCAGGCGGTGTGTTTTGTCGTTTTTGGCTATTACCATGATGCCGGAAGCTTCGCGGTCCAGGCGGTGAACAATGCCAGAGCGTAAAATATCGCCACCAACGCCTTTGATTTTTTTATCATGTTTTAGAATGGCATCAAGCAAGGTGATTTCTTTGCTTGCCAGGGTAGGGTGAACAAGGACGCCGGCAGGTTTGTTCACGACCAGGACATCGTCATCCTCAAAAATGATCTCAAGATTTGGAATATCACTTGCCTTTATTTTGGCCTGCACCACCTCTGGACTGACTTCGATTTCAGCTCCGGTGGCTAACATCGCGTGTGCTTTAGGGACAATTCCCTGAACAAAAACACGGCCATCTTTAATGGCGCGTTGCGCTTTTGCTCGACTCACTCCAAGGTGTCGGGCAAGCACCGTATCAATCCGTTCCGGTGCAGAATCATGGAGAATTTTGGTGTTCATACGGGGAGTATGGCGCATTTTCGATTTTTTTGCTAGTGTACGAGCCATTCCCATCAATTTACGATTGGTTTACGTGAAAACCTATTAAGTTTGGTCAGATCCTAGGAGCGAACGAGTAAGGACGAGTCGTAGCGAAGCTACGGCGAGTCCGACGGAGTGAGCGACGACGGAGATGATCAAACTTGGATAGGTTTTCCTTACGGGCCCGTAGCTCAGGTGGTTAGAGCGCCGAGCTTATACCTCGGTGGTCCTTGGTTCGAATCCAAGCGGGCCTACCAGTGACGTATACTACGAATTATGGTTTTCCTTCCGATTGTTTGTCTTGTGTTGAGTGTGGCATTTTATGTCACCTCCCGACACCATCACAGTGCTCCCATGCGGGGGCTGGCTATTTGTTTGCTGTTTGCAGCCTTTGGCACCGGATTGATTACTTTTTTCGCCTTGACTTCACTTAAATAGTGCTATGGGATCTAATCCAATTGTTATTATCGCAACCTTTACACTACTCTGGTTTGTAATCTACTGGTTAGTCGCGGGGGTTCTTTTTGCAATTATTGGATTGGTCAATTTCATGCGGATCAATACGGCTCGTTTTAGTTGTTTCTTTACGTTGGTGTCTCTCGCTGCGGCATACGCTGCCGCTTGGACGGGATATGTTGCTACCTCTCGAGCAAATGGACAGTGTGTAGCTAGAATTGGAGCGGCATACCAGGCTATCCCCGGCATGTTCAAGTGCGCCAGTACGATTACACTTTCAAACGGAGTATTGTGGTTCATCGTGCTGCTTGCGGCGGGGATTGGACTCATGTTCATCTCTCGTATCCCTGAACGTTCACGTGTAACCCCAAAGGTTTAGGCGTTGACATACAGCAGCTTTTCACCTAAACTCACGGGGCTTTTCATGGTCCGCACATTACGTTGTGCGGAGAAAACAGATTAAGTTTGTTGGCTACGAGGAGGCGGCCGAGTAAGAATGAGCCGTATTAAAGATATACGGTGAATCCGACGGAGGCCGACGACAACATAGGCGACAAACTTGGATCTGTTTTCTGTAAGTGAGGGCGGTTAGCTCAGTTGGTTAGAGCGTCACATTGACATTGTGAAGGTCACAAGTTCGAGTCTTGTACCGCCCACCAAAAATCCCTGCCTGACGGCGGGGATTTTTGTTTAGTACACTTGCGCTGCGATGAGGTTGCGAGCGTAGTTCAAGGCTTCATCTTTATTACTTACGTGGCCATCAAGTTGCGCGTCCCTGATTTTGGCAAGAATTTTTCTGTATTTTGGACCAGGTTGAACGCCGAGGTTCTCAAGATCTCGGCCACGGATAAGTTGAGGTTTCCGAATGTCTGTCACCAGCTCCTGACGACGCTTTGTGGCTTGGTGCAGGCGATCCCGAGTGCGGGTGTGCTGACCACGAGCACGGTGGGTAGCGTGAAGGAAGGTGAGGAGATGTTGACCGCGTTCTTTTCCAAAAATATGTTCAAAGACTGATGACGGCATGTGCTCAGGTTCAGCTTCTTCCAGAATATTTCGATGCTCAAGCATCCAGAGTGCATTAGCGTAATCAAAATGCGGATGAGCATTATGAAGGTGGAGTCGAACAATAATATTTTTCGCTGATTGCAGAGCCGATTCCTCAAGATGTGCGAGAAGGGCTGCGAATACAAGCGTTGGTACGGGGTGGCCAAGGTCATTTAGCGTACGTTCTGTACGCTCAAGTCCTGTTTCTCCGCCCCGATGGCGAATGTCGTTTAGCGTTTCAAGTTCTGGTGTAAATAAGGAACTCGCGCCACTGTCGCGCCAGAGCTTAAAGCCGTAATGGGGGTGACCTTCGAGTGTGCGCAAGAACTCGTTACCGATATGCGCGCGAGGTGTGGCAAAAATGGCTGATCCGTCATCTGCTGAGATGACTTGTTGGAGTGTAGGCAGATGAGACTTGAGTGCTTGCCAGGTTCCGTGGTCGATTTTATACGCGTGTTCGGCGGCAATGCGTAAGGCGCGGAGTGTTCGGCGGGGTCGTTCTGAGAAGCGGGCTGAAGGCCGGCCTACCGCGGTGAGCGTGTGGGCATGGAGGTCACGGGCACCACCAAATGGATCAATCAAGAGTCCTGAGTTCAGTGAATACGCCATGGCATTCATGGTGAAATCTCGTTGTCCCAAGTCTGCGAGAAGTGAAGCGTGTGGGTTTGGGTAGGTATCAACAGGGATACTAACCTCAAGAGGGGACTGCTCGCGGAAGTGATCTGGTCTGAAGAAAATTGTGGCATCGTCTTTTGTATCTGTAAGCCCCATTTTTTTTAAGCGATCATTTAAGACCGGAAGCGGAAGGCCTCGAACAATTACGTGAATTCCTTTTGGAAGTACGCCCTTCACCGCATCACGCGCAGTCCCGCCAACGACATACACTTCTGCTTTGGGAAATTGACGCATGAGCGGGAACGCCCAACCAAGCCGTGGTTCATCGGCGACAAATTGGCCCACGCGAATGTGGGGCGGAATGGCGGAAGCGTAAAAAAGCGGTTGCATGCCAGTATTTTAACATAGCTAAAGAGCTGATGAGAAAACAAAACCCCGCCAACGGACGCGTGGCGAGCGTTTTGTTGGCGGAGTCAGATGAGCTGTTTTTTCCAGTTGCGGTCGTAGGCCATGGCTGCAGCAACGACGCTGATACCGACGACGAGGTACGCGATCGGGTTGCCACTCAGCCAGGGTTGTTGGCCAGGACTTTGTTCTGCGCAGGCGAGAAGTGCCCCATTTGTGGCACAGCTCATGCCGACCACAATCACCATCTTGCTCCCGAATCCTGCATGTGGTTTGCGTTCCGGGATACGGAGCGTCGGAGGTTGCTGTGGGCGCAACGAGGTTGCGGGCGTTTCCGTCACCGTGACCTGGGCAACGTGATTGTGCCAGGCGCGGTACATGGGCGCTGCCAGGGAGATGAACATGAGAAACGCCACGAATCCAAGGAGGGTCACGGCAAAATCGCTCACGATCTGGTCATTCCGAGCAAGGCGCCCCGCGATCCAGGCAAGGAGGGATGCGATGGGGATGCTGAAAAGGAGGTTGAGCGGGATGCCGCGTAGGCTCGGAGCCTTGCTCCGTTTCCAGGTGTCGATTTCCATGTATCTTTCTGTTCTTGGCCGCAAGACGAACCACGACATGTCGTAGAGCGGCAAGACGATGAAGTAGGTGGCCAGCGCCACGAGCTCCGTGGTTGGAGTCCAGGTCGCGCCAAGCAAGAACTGGACGTGGAACGCCAGGATTTGCAGTAGGTGCGCGATCGTGCCGATGCCGATACGCAAGAGGGTATGAAGTTGGTGGACGACTGGGAACAGCCGAGACCAGGTCGGATCCCTTTCGGTCCAGTCGTAGCGCCCGCCAGTTTCGATTTCGAATATCGCGAGGAAGGTGACGATGCTGGTCCAAAACAATACGGTAATGACGGGGTTTGTCACGGGATCATCCTTGGATTGTGAAGGGGCAGGTATCGCTGCGTTTATTGCTCTTTGTACGCGAGCGACTAGAGAATCTACCATGACTTCAGGAAAAAGAAAAGCGGCCACCGTGGTGGCCGCGAGGGGCGGGACTGACGCGACGCGTTCAGTCCTTGATCAGGCCGACTGCCTGAAGAGCTCGTTCACCTGCTCGCCGGTGAGCGGCGGGACGGGCGGCGTGGGCTCGGTGGGCTTGCGCACCCGCTCCACGGAGCCGGTACCCTTCCTCGAGTCGGGGTTGTACTGGCCGCGGAAGCGGAGGTTGTACTCCTCCTCGACCTCGTTCCAGAACTCGACTCGACGCATCCCGTCGCGGTCGGCGATCCCGAGGGACAGCACGTTGCTCCAGGGGAGCACCGTCTGGTCGGACGAGTCGCAGGTGTGCGGAGCGAACGTGAGGTGGATGAACACCCCGGAATCCTGGAGGGCCTTGAGGAGCTGCTCCAGATCCGGGCCATCCGTGATCTGGTAGTGGATGAGGTGGGGAACTTCTGCCTTCAAAGGGGCTCCTTGGTCACGAAGTTGAGTTTCGTGACGAATGAAGTTAACAGAGAATTTGTGTTTTGTAAAGAGAAACAGCTGACTAGGCTGTTTCTTCTGCTGTTTGGGTAAGTACTCGCTTGAGGTGGCTAATCACGGCTCGTTCGGCCTCTACGATGTCACGTTCGGTAGGTACGAGCCGGGCGCGCTCACGGGTACCAGAGGCTTTGAACGGCGCACCGAGGAGAAGTGCATCGTGTGGTCGTTCAGCGAAGAGATGTACTGCTACGTAGCCGCCGACGTGTTCGTAGAAGATTGCCACCACTCGGGCTTCTGGGGCAGTAGTGACAAGTTCGCTTACGATATCTCCGAGTGCGTCTTCATTAGCTCCGGCGTTGGCAAAGTCTTGGCGGGTGAGGAGTGTCCAGACTAAGCCCGCGTGTTCATCAGCCTTCAATCGGGCCAAAGCTCGGCCCCAGAGGCGAAGGGTTTCGACAGAGCGTGTGCGGAAGAGGTGTTCAACCACTTCATCACGTCGGGCGCCGATACTCATGAGTGAGCTGGCTGCGGCGAGTGTTTTTGGGGCCACATTCGGTGTGCGGAAGCTCTTGGTTTTTGCCACCATACCAGTTAAGAGTGTGGTTGCAATGTCAGCATCGAAAAGTTTATCATCCAGATTTTTGATGAGGTCGTGAACGACTTCACAAACTGACGTAGCACCTGCATCAACTAAATTGGTTTGGCCAAAATGTTCATTATTTGCGCCGTGATCAATATTGATAAGGCCGGTGTTATATAGAAAATCGGCGTATTGGGTAAAGATTGTGCCCAGACTCTTGAGGTCTGCGGCACCAAGCACGATGATGAGATCGTAGCGATACGCACTGGTTGCAATTTTAACGTCATCCTGTGTCCAGAAGCCATTCTTAGGGGTGACATGAATGCGCAATTCATCCCCAACGACGTTGTAGGAAAGTTCTTCTACTTTAGCTTTGGTGACATCAACGTGCAAAGTGAGCGCACGGAGATTCGTAAGATCACCTTTAACTGTTTGTAGTGTTTTGAGGAACTGTAAACTTTCTGGTGATCGACCGCCGGCACAGGCGATATCGGCTACCTTGCCAATTTTTTTGAGGACAGCAGCCAGGGCAAAGGCGGCGGCAAAATCATCCACATGCGCCAATTCCCGAAGCACCAAGAGCGGGCGCTCAGAGCGCTTTACGGCATGCAGAAATTGTTCGTGCGGGGCAAGGGACATGCAGCTTCGATTGTTAAGGGCGTAACTTAGCCCGACGTAACATTTGCGTCAAGTAGGTGTATGGGGGCAAGTTTAGTAAAAACGGCGGCAACCCGTGGGGTTGCCGCCGAAGGCGAGCCTACTGTTGAGCGGGCGTCTGCTCGCTGGTCGCGGGCGCTGTTGGGGTCTCTTCGTAGAGCTTGAGCTGCTCCTTGAGCCCCAGAATGGCAGCTTCGAGTTCCACTCGTCTTGCGAGCTCGGACTCGTCGGTCCGCTTGTTGGGACCGGCATGCTGGTTGCTGAGCAGCGTGGCAATGTACTCGATCTGCTCCAGATGTGCCAGGTAGGGAGCATCGGCCGCGAGCTCGGTGCGCACGCGGGCGTCTTCGAGGGCGCGGTGGATGAACTGCTGCCAGTCCTCCTTCGTGCCGCTCCGCGCCACGAGGCAGCGCGTGTACAGCTCGTAGAGGTCAGCGTACTGCTCGGAAGTGAGCACCACGACCTGGTTGCGTCGCTCACCATACCGAGTGTTGTCGATGAATGGCACCTGGTTTGGAGGTGCCTGACACGGCGGTCTGGCCAGGCTCGTGGACGGGAGAAGCAGGACGCAGAGGGGGATGAAGTGTCTCAAGAAAACGATCACGGGCTCTCCATGAAGGCTGCGCAAAGGTACGTTTTTTAGCCAATATTGTCAAAGGAGTATCTCTCGACATTTTTTGGGGAAAGACTTAGACTTTGGACTATCTATGTCGGAAATGCCTAAAGCCTACGAACCCCAGGGAGTTGAGGATGCTCTGTATAAGCTGTGGATGGACAGCAGGTTCTTCAACCCAGACAATCTTCCAAACTTGGAAGCACGAAAAGAGGTATTTTCGATTGTCCTCCCGCCGCCAAACGTCACGGGTACGCTCCATATGGGGC
>JAUPWK010000011.1 GCA_030916555.1 Patescibacteria group bacterium
CAATCCCAACCCCAACGACGTTCCACACGGTACCCACGCATGGTCCAAAAACGCGGTACCACGTCTTTCATGACGCTGGCTACGATGTGACCGTAGTGCGGCAATCCGGTCGCAAATGGTGGCCCATCATAAAACGTATACGGCTTAGCCTCAGGCCGCTCATTCACGGAACGCTCAAAGGTTTTATGCTTATCCCAGTAGGCTAAAACCTCAAGTTCTTGGTTAGCCTGGGCGGTTTTTTGGACATCGGACATATAGGCCACAGTCTAAGGCTCTGGCACAAAATTGTCGAGAGAGTAAACTCTGGCCCGGAGGTACTCATGTCTGACGAAGAATATTACGCTGACGGCGACCATTTCATGGGCATCTTGGCTGGCTTCATGACCGCCATCATCATCGCAGCCGCAGTGACGCTCGTCATTGCTGGCACCCCCGTCAGCTAGCAGTCGCCGCTTGCAGGCACCCCCCTCACCCACCTTCTGGTGGGTACTCTCAAATCAAAACTAAAACCGCCCGAGCTCGTAGCCGGGCGGTTTTAGATTATTCAATCAACAATCTAAAGAGAATACTGTTTGAAGAAATCCCAATACACGTCAGTAACATCAAAACGGAAATTCTCTCCGTTTGGATAGACGTGTTTCATGCCATCTATCACATACAACTGATACTCATTATCTGCACCGGTAGTTGAATCAGCGTAAGTAAAGTGACCAGAACCGGAGATACTCTCATACGTGTAGCTATCCTCAAGGCCTTCTAACGCAATCCAACCGGAAATATAGCTTTCTTTAATCGCGTCGCCGTCAGTATTTGCTGATTCATCCGTAGTAAATTCCTCTACTTCGGCCGCATGCGTAAGCTTTGGGTCAAGCGATCCAATGACTTGAATAACTGGTCTTGGAGTAAATGACTCACCGTCATCTTCAGCAACAGCGGCGAGCACTCCGTCAATAATTCTACCCGCACTTGTCGGAGCAAAGGCTGCAAAGATATCAGTGGCCTCCACAGCTAAGCGACTGGTGAATGAAGCTCCATTTGAAAATCCAGTAGCGTAAATGCGGCTCGTATCTGTTGCATAATTATCATTTACAAATGCAACCATATCGCGAGTGAAATCCATATCATCAGCAAGCTCTTGACCAGGATATTTTGGATCAAGCAAACTCGCCAATTCATAACTGTTCCACTTGGATTGGTAAACGGCAACATCATTCTTTACTTGACCCTTAACAACCTTTTCCTCGGAGAAAACGTGGTACTTCAAGGCCGTTGGGAAAACGACCATAAAACCACCGGCATCAGCCTGATCTACCCAACCAGAATCCTTATAAAAAATTTCTCCGGACTGACCCGAGCCATGAAACATATAGACCACAGGCACTTCTTCATCCACCGAAAGATTCTCTGGTCGATAGACAATAAATTCACGCTGTACGCCATCTTCCTCAATGTGAAATGTTTGCTTCCCTGAGCTAGCCACAGGATTTTCCTTCGGTGTACCTCCTCCATTACCCTGCGTATCACCGCCAAAGGGACGAAGTACAAACAGCGAAACCGCAATCGTACCAATTGCGGCTAAAGAAACGAGTGACCACAGAAGTGCCTTCATAAAACAAAAGATAATAGAATTACTGCTATTCTAGCATCCTTAACCTGAATGACCCTGAATTGTATACAAAAATCGCCTTTTATAGCGATTCTTGCTGCTCTTTTTACAGGCTAAAACGACTAAAGAACGGCCAAAGGATATTCACAATATCGATAGGATAATTTTTCCCATTTGGATAAATGTGACCCATACCCTTCATAAGAAGCAGGTCATAGCTACTACTGCCTTCAATTTGCTCGCTGTCTTTGTAGCCGTAATGGGCAACCGGGCCCTTGAGTTCATATGTTCCAACGTCCTTCAAACCTTCAAGCTCTAAAAATCCAGAAATAAACTTATCCTTCACCGGATCTCCATCTTCAGCAGCCGACGCCGTCATATTAATAGCGGAAACTCCCAAGTAGTGGGAAATTTTGGGATCAACCTCACCGATAGTCTGGAGTACTGGGCGTGGAACGAAATTGATATTGCCAGCCGCTATTTCTGAAAGTACTTGATCGTAAATCATACCTGCCCCAGCCGGAGCGAAAGCGGCAAAAATATCGCTCGTTTCAACTGCTAAGCGTGAAACCATCTGAGCTCCGTTAGAAAAACCCGTGGCGTAAAATCTTGATTCGTCCGCAGCATAATTCTCATTAATAAATGAGACCATCTGTCGCGTAAACGCAACATCATCAGCAAGAACCTGATCTGGATATTTAGGGTCTATCAAGCCAGGAAGTTCGTAGGCATTCCACTTAGTGGTGTAGCTCGAAACAGCACCCTTCACTTCACCCTTTACAACTTTTTCATCATCAAATACGTGATACTTCAAAGAGGTTGGGTAAACGGTCATGAAACCTTCAGAATCCGCCTTACTCTTCCAATTTGTTATTGTATAAAACTTTTCGCCTGTGCCGGTCGTGCCGTGGAATACAAATACAACAGGCGCTTCTTGCGTAGCTGATAAATTTTCGGGGCGATAAACTATAAACTCACGAGAAACTCCATCTACTTCTAGGTGATACACCTGCTTACCAGAGCTCGCCACCGGATTCTCACGCGGCGTGCCAACGCTGATCATGCCTGAACGAAAAGGACCCAACAAAATCAGTGAGCCAAAAATTGCTCCCGCAGCAACCAATGACACGAGTGACCATATGAGTACTTTCATATCACGCAACAAATAACGATAACCACGTTAAACCCTGCCGTACTCATCAGCAAAGCGCTCAATGTCGTCCTCGCCAAAATAGGTACCGGTCTGGACCTCAATAAACTCAAGTGGCTCGTTCGTATGATTTTTTAATCGATGTTTTGTGCCGGCCGTAATCGTAATATGATCACCCGCCTTAACGCTTGATTCTGCATCATTCAACGTCACCATTCCTTCGCCGCGCGTAATTGTCCAATTCTCTGTGCGATGTTTATGGCGTTGGTAGGAAAGCTGCTTTCCTGGCAGTAGCAACAGACGCTTACTCTTGAAGTTTTCTGTATTCAGCAGAACCTCAAAACGTCCCCAAGGCCGTTCCTCGAAAGTATGTTCTTTAAGCTCAGGAGCCTGTTCGGTACGCAAATGTTCGACAACTTTTTTCAGGCCTTGCCCACTACCTTTTCTCATGATGAGAAGCGCATCCGGGGTATCGACTGCAATCAGATTATCGACCCCCAAAAATACTGCTCGCTTCGTTTGTGGGATTACAGAAATATACGAACTTCCACTCCCGTCAACCTCAACGATCGGTGTAGCAGCACCGCGCTTCAGAACAACGTCTTCCCAGCTGCCCACATCGGCCCAGTCACCAGCGTATGGAACCGCGAGAATACCGGAGATTTTTTCCATGATGCCAAAATCGATAGCAATTTTTGGAAGCTCGGCAAAAATGTCAGACAAGTTGGTAAGCTCGGCATCAAGCTCGTTGATCTTGCTCCAAAGCTCAGGCAAATGCGTAGCAAAATGTTCGGCCATGACTTTAGCCGGAAAGAAAAACATTCCGGCATTCCAGGCCACGTTACCGGTAGCAATCAGTGCCTCAGCTTTAGTGAGGTCTGGCTTCTCAATAAAACGAGCAACGCGCTTACCGGTGACGAGCTCCGGGTCAGCGAGGAGATCAAGATAACCGTAAGCGGTTGAAGGAAAGGTTGGGGTGATGGCAATAGTTACTACTGTTTGCTTCTGCTCGGCAAGCTCATATGCGATCTCTGCGGCTTCACGAAAAGCTTCGGTATCTTTCATGACGTGATCAGCGTGAAAAGATCCAACGACCGTGTCTGGATTCTGACGCAAGGCAATCAGGGTAAGCAAAGCTACGGCCGCAGCCGTATCCCGAGCCACAGGCTCCCCCACCACCGTAGCCGTTTTGTTAAACCTTGATAGCATCGTCTTCGTGCTATCACCATGCTGAGCGCCCGTGATGATAACCATGGGCAATTTCAAAAGCTCTACCCGGCTCAAGGTGTCAATCAAAAGCGGCTGACCCGTGCCAGCCAAATCATGAAATTGTTTTGGAAATTTCTCGCGAGACAACGGCCACAAACGCGTGCCATTCCCACCGCACAGTATTCCCGCCAATCGTGGGGCCATATGGCACAGAAGTTAGCATAATTCACTTCGCTAAGCAATAATGCGCCCAAATAGAAACACGCCTGAGGGGGCAGACATGTTTCTGCCGCGCCAAGGCGTGTTAGATCGAGTTTCCGGCCGGGGGAACGACGAGCTCCCCGAATCCGGTCATGGCTACCGCCGACGCGAACGTCGCAGCCGACTGCTCCTTGAACATGATCAGCTGCCGCACCCGAGCCGGCATCATCAGGATGACGGCACCAGCCGGGATGGCGAGTGCCATCAACGGCAGCACGCGGACGCACAGCCGGGTCGTCGGAAGGACGAACCCGCGGAGCTTGTTCTGAAGTTCTGTAGGATGGGAATCGGCGCTCATCGTAACCTCCAAACTTAATGTGAACAAAATTCAGCTTACCTATTAAGTATAACATAAAAATAGTTTTTTGTCAAGTATTTATAGCTAAAATTAGCCAAATTATTACCACATAGGTTTAAAATGGCCCAGTTTTTAATAGGATAGAAAATCTCCTATATACTTAAGGCCAACTATGGTCACAACCGTGTATGTAGGGGCCGATCATGCTGGCTTTGGGCTTAAAAATAGCCTTAAAGAGTATTTAGAAATGAAAGGCTTTGTAGTTGAAGATTTGGGCGCCCATGAACTTGATCTGAACGATGATTATCCGGAATACGCCACGGCGGTAGCTCAGGCAGTGCGGAAACATGCAGGATCGTTTGGAATACTCTCCTGTGGCAATGCCGAAGGTATTGCCATTGCTGCCAATAAATTCCAAGGCATTCGGGCAGGCATTGGGTATTCCGTAGAAGCTGCCAAAACCATGAGAAGTGACGACATTGGGAACGTTCTCGCAATCCCGGGTCGTTTACCAGTTCAAGATGAACCGCTCGAAATTGCCGAAACCTTCCTGCGTACACCATTTTCCGGTGCCGCACGACACGAACGCCGATTAGAGCAAATCGCCGAGATTGAAAGCTAATATGGAAATTTTACCCGGCGTCCTAGCTACCGATGAACTTGATTGCAAGCAAAAACTGCTCCATCCGCGACTCCAGAAAGTCGCCAAAATGTTTCATGTCGATGTACTTGATGGCTCAATGTTTGATAACAAGTGCTGGGCCGATCCGGAGGTCGTTGGTAACTGGTCAGGACTACCGCATATCGAACTCCACTGCATGGTCCAAAACCCCCTCCCCGTTGCCGAAGCCTGGTATAAACACGTGCCAACGCTCAAGCGCGTGATTGTACACAAAGAAATTGGCAGATCACTGAAACATGTTGTTGCAGAACTCAGTCAGCTTGAACTCGAGGTTATCGTAGCCATCAATCCCGACACGCCCGTTGATGAAATACTTAATCTCCCGATTGATGCACTCACCGTGATGGGCGTTCATCCTGGAAAAAGTGGTCAATCATTCTTAGGCGATCCAATCCTCTCAAAAATAAAACGCGCCCAAGCACTATTACCGGATTGCCCTCTCGAACTTGATGGCGGCGCTTCAGAGTCAACCATTCGCCAAATCGCACAAGCCGGAGCAATACGCTGCGTAGCAAGTTCAGCGCTATGGAAAGCGGAAAACCCTGTAGAAGCCTACGAGAATCTCCTTGCAAAACTCCGCTAAGCACTTTTTACCTGGATAAAGTTATGCTATACTTTATGCACGTTGTTCGAGCTCCGAGAGGACTCCCTTTTATCAACTCAATTCATTCTTTATTTTTGCTATGACTTTAACACGTACTCGTGTAACTCTGAGCGCCGCAGCCATTCTGTGCGCCGTTGGTGCTGCTGTTTTGGCCTTTGCCGTGCCCCAGACCCACGCCAGTGTCACCGTAAATTCTGGTGATCTCATTCGCGGCGAATCTTTCTCTGCCGTGTACTACGTTGGTGAAGACGGCTTCCGCTATGTCTTCCCAAATGACAAGGCGTACTTCACCTGGTACACCAACTTCGACACCGTGAAAGTTATTTCTGATGCTGATTTGGCTGATATCCAGATTGGCGGCAACATTACCTACAAGCCAGGTGTAAAGATGGTAAAGATCAACACTGATCCAAAAACTTACGCCGTAGCCGCCGGTGGTGTACTTCGCCATGTCACCACTGAAGCTGTAGCCATTTCCCTCTACGGTTCTGACTGGAATCAAAAGATCGACGATATTGCCGACGGTTTCTTCCCTAACTACACGATTGGAGATGCTATTGATTCCTCAGCTGATTTCAACCCAGCCAGTGTAACTGCGGGCGTAGTTGATATCAATGCCGATAAAGACCTGATGGCCTCAGAAGATTTCGTAATCAACGATGATGGTTATGAAAATGTAGACATCACCATCCAGGCCGGCCAGGGCGTTCGCTTCGTGAACGAGGGCTCTGAGAACCATACCGCTACAGCCGATGACTTGGACTGGGGCACCGGAACACTGATGAGTGGAGATAGCTTCATTCGCGTCTTCGATACCCCTGGCACCTATACTTTCTTTGATAGCTACGATAGCGCCAACACCGGAGCGATCTACGTAGAATAAATCAGGTCCAGAAAGAACGAGGCTACGGCCTCGTTCTTTTGTTTTCAGTGTATAATCCAGAGGATATGAAATTCATTCATTGGGTAATTTTTGCACTGGCTTTTTGGATTATTCTCGTACCCTTCATTGGAGACGATATTTTCCAGACTCTGTTCCAAGGACTTCCCGTTACCGATGCCGATTTGATACGTTTATTAAAATGGGACGATTTATTCCTTGGACTCGGAATCGCTATCATGGCACTTGTGGTTGTATCCATCGAGCAACCGAACCTAAAAACCGCTGGCTTACGCGCTATGCACTGGATGCAATTTGGGCTCGGCACTTGGATTGCGACCGCACCTTTTGCTCTGGACTTTGATATGACTTCATTTACATGGTCGCATTTTGTCACCGGCTTTTTCGTGGCAATCTTCGCCCTTATTCAGATCAATCTCGAAGGAGCCAAACATTAAATCCCCCCTATCCCCTCCTTGGTAAGGAAGGAAGCGTCTATGCCTCACGTCCAGCAAACCATCGCCCCACTCACGGACGCAAAACTGCGTAAACTTGAGTTGCAGGCTAATGACATTCGTCAGGACGTGCTCAAAATGCTTACAAAAGCCGGTAGCGGACATTCCGCCGGACCGCTTGGTATGGCAGATATTTTTACAGCCCTATATTTTCACGTGCTCAAACACGATCCGCGTAAACCTCACCTCGAGGACCGGGATCGTCTTTTCCTAAGCAACGGACACATTGCCCCTATCCGCTATGCCACCATGGCACATGCAGGATACTTCCCCAAAGAAGAGCTCCTTACACTTCGTCAGTTCGGATCACGACTGCAGGGACACCCTGAATACCGTCTACTCCCAGCCCTCGAAAACACTTCTGGCCCCCTTGGCGATGGCTCATCACAATCAGTCGGCGCTGCGTACGTAGGTAAACTCCAAAAATCACCTTGGCACGTGTACTGCATCATGTCTGATGGAGAACTAGCAGCTGGAATCACCTGGGAAGCGGCTTTATTCGCCGGTAAAAACAAACTTCACAACCTCACCTGGATCATTGATAGAAACAACATCCAGATCGACGGCTATACAGAAGACATCATGCCGCTTGAACCGTTACACGAAAAATTTGCCGCCTTCGGCTTCACGGTACTCGAAATCGATGGTCACAATATCCGAGAGTTTATTGATGCCTGTGACCGCTCAAAAGCCACCTGGAATACCCCAACCGTCATCATCGCGCATACCATTCCCGGCAAAGGAGTAAGTTACATGGAGTTCGAACCCTCGTGGCACGGAAAACCACCCGGCAAAGGCGAAGAGTTAAACGCGGCCCTTAAAGAATTACGCACGCTCGGCGGAAAAATTCAATCTGAGATGGAATAGCTATGAAAAAGACGGACAACACCTCATTTAAACCGGTACTTATCACCTGTTCGGTTATCATTCTCATTGCTCTTGTACTCATCATTGGAGCACCACAACGAAGCAGCCGTAACATGCCATTTGCGGGCATGATGGGCGGTGCGAATATCGTCACCACCGAATCTGCAAGTTCTGGCGTTGTCAGCTCAATTGGAGCATATGACGGTAGTTCCATGATGCTCACAGATAGCTTTGCCTCCACTGTTGCTCCAATGGTCTACGGCGGAAAAACAGCTGCAGAAGCGGATCAAAAAATCATCAAGACTGCAGACCTATCTGTCGGTGTGGATGGCGTAGCTGCAAAAACCACTGAAATCGCCACACTCGCTACGGGTCGAGGTGGATTTGTACAATCATCAACCATTGTCGAAGATGAAGCGGGCTACAAAACCGGCTACATCACTATCCGCGTCCCAACGGATACTTTTGAAGACACCATTCAGGCCATCAAAGACCTGGCCGTACGGGTGAATCGCGAATCAATCAATGGTCAGGACGTAACTGAGCAATATACCGACCTTGAAGCCCGCCTACGTGCCGCCAAGGCTGAGGAAGAACAGTATTTAACCATTCTTGAAAAAGCCGAAACCGTACAAGACATCTTGTCTGTACAGTCTTATCTTCAAAATGTCCGTTACGAAATTGAATCGCTCCAAGGACAGATTGATTCACTTGGAAATCAAACCGATTACTCTACAATTAGTGTAACTCTGGAGGAAGAGGTACGTGTTCAGGTGCCAACCGAAAAATTCGATTTGGTTCGGGATGTAAAACTTGCTCTTAAGTATGTAGTAGTACTTGCGCAAGCCGCACTCACATTCGTGATCTGGTTCGTAATCGTCGGTGGCGCTATTCTCATTCCTGTCGCTCTCTTCATTGCACTTGCAATCTTTGTGGTGCGCAAGATCATGGCCAGGTTCTAATCGCTATGCCACTTGTTAAAGCCGCCAAACTTTCATCAAAAGTCTTTCACAAAGACATTCCCATGCTTCCCACCCGAAACGGTTTTGGTGATGGTTTAGTAATTGCGGGAGAACAAGACGAACGAGTCATGGTGCTGTGTGCTGACCTCACCGAATCAACCCGCACTGAAGCCTTCAAGCAGGCCTTCCCTGACCGCTTTGTGCAGTTTGGTGTGAGCGAACAATCTTTAGCCGCGATTGCAGCCGGCATGGCTTTAGCCGGGCGCGTGCCGTTTATTGCAAGCTATGCCTGCTTCTCTCCAGGGCGTAACTGGGAGCAGATCAGAACCACAGCCTGTCTTCAGGAGCAAAATGTAAAAATTGCCGGTGCCCACGCCGGAGTATCCGTAGGTCCAGACGGTGCCACGCATCAGATGGTCGAGGATATTGCGATCATGCGCGTGCTGCCAAACATGGTCGTGCTCGTGCCAGGTGATGCCATTGAGACGCGCAAAGCGGTATTGGCCGCCGTGGAACACGAAGGTCCAGTGTACATTCGCTTTACCCGTGAAAAAACTCCGGTGTTCACCACTGATAAGTCCCCTTTCGGGATTGGTAAGGCACAAATTCTCCATACCGGAAGTGACGTGGCAATTATTGCTTGCGGCCCGCTTGTGTATGAGGCCCTCCTTGCTGCACAAACCCTTGAAAAGGGCGGTATCAGTGCCAAAGTCATCAGCTGTCCAAGCGTGAAGCCACTTGATGAGTCAACGCTCATCGCGGCTGCCAAACAGTGTGGTGCTGTAGTTACTGTAGAAGAGGCCCAAGCCGCCGCCGGCCTTGGCGGCGCCGTATGCGAGCTCCTTGGATCAAATTACCCCGTCCCTGTTGAACGTATTGGTTTAGAAGACACCTTTGGCCAATCCGGTACCCCTGACGAGCTCCTGGAGCACTACAAGCTAACAGCGCCATGGATCGTAAAGGCTGCAAAACGAGCCATAAAGCGCAAGCAACAAAAATAACCGAAATCCCCATTTCATCAAAACGAGCCAAGATTGGCTCGTTTTTGACTTTACGTGTACCATGCCATTCATTCTATGGAACCTATTCGTATCAACAAATACCTGGCTGATCGTGGCGTATGCTCACGCCGAGAGGCAGATAAGCTGGTGGCCGATGGCCGCATTACCGTAGACGGCACTGTGGCTGTCATGGGACAAAAAGTAACTGGCCAAGAAGTCATTACTGTAGACGGCAATCAGGTCATGGCAAATAAAGTTTCCCGGGTGTATTTGGCTTATAACAAACCCGTAGGCATCATCTGTTCAACTGACCCTAAAGCCAAAGACAATATCGTTGATGCTGTCGGCTATCCTGAACGCGTGTTTAACATTGGGCGACTCGACGTAGCCTCTTCTGGACTTATCTTGATGACAAATGACGGCGATATCGTGAATAAAATTTTGCGAGCAGAAGGTAAACACGAAAAAGAGTACGTCGTAACCGTAAGTAAAAAGATCACCCCGGATTTCCTGAATAACATGCGTAAAGGCGTGCTCATCGACGATGAGAAAACCCTCCCTGCACGCATTGAACAACTTAGTGAATACACCTTCAAAATCATTCTCGTAGAGGGTCGGAATCGCCAAATCCGCAAAATGTGTGAGGCTTTAGGTTTCGTGGTTCAATCCCTCCAGCGTATTCGCATCATGAATATTGAACTGAATACGCTGAAAACCGGAGAATGGCGCCACCTCACCGCCAAAGAAGAAGCTGAGCTCATGGCTAATTTGAGCTGATTATGATGATTGTCCTCTGGATCTTCTTACTCGTGGTCCTTCTCTCCGCGGCATTAGCGGGACTGTCTGCAGCTCCATGGCTCCCCACACTCCCAAGTCAACGCAAGCATTTACTCGATCAACTCAAACTTCAACCGGGCCAAACCGTGGTTGATCTTGGTTGCGGAGACGGCTCTATGCTATTTGCGGTAGCTCGACGTTTTCCTGAGGTTATCTGCACCGGTTACGATATTTCACTCCTTCCTCTGTTTATTGCCTGGGGGCGCAAACTCCTGTTTTTCAAAACCTATAAAAATGTTCACATTCGTTTTGGCGATCTCTTCAAACAAGATTGCCAAAACGCCAACATTGTCTTTATTTTCTTACTTTCAAAATGCTATCCAAAGCTTTTAACCAGTCTTAAGGGCAAAGTTGCCCCAAATGCTCAAGTTATTGTAGAGGCATGGCCACTCCCCAACCTCGAACCACAAGAAACCCTCAAGGCTGAAGGACTCCTACCGGTTTACATTTATACAGGCACCATCTTTCGAGCCTAGCACCATCGAGGTAGACTGTGAGCACTATGCTCGATCTCCTCTCCATTGGCGCAATCAAACTTGATACCTTCATTCTTTTGCCAGATGCCAGCGTGGCCTGCGAACTCAAAACCGCAGACTGTAAACTGTGCATTGATTACGGCAAAAAGATTCCCGTGGCAGCGTTCGTGACTCAAATTGCGGGCAGCGCACCAAACGTAGCCGTTGGACTTGGCAAGATGGGACTCAAAACGAGCGTCATGAGCTTCATGGGTGATGACCCGGTGTACCACCAAGCAATAGCCTTTTTAAAACAACACCACGTCAACACGACACTTATAAAAAAACAGAAAGGTTTTCATTCAAGTGCGGCTGTAGTGCTAAATTTCAAAGGTGAATCTACTCAGCTCGTTGATCACGTTCCTCACGAATACCGTCTCCCCCCATCAGCCCCGAAGACAAAATTTATCCATATTTCGGAGCTTGGCGGTGGTTACGAAAAACTCTACAAAGATGCCATCAGCCTTATCAAAAAACGTAAAATTCGCTTGAGTTTTAATCCAGGATCAATTCAAATCCACGAACTTAAACCAGCATTGCTTCAACTCATGTCAGTGACCGAGGTACTTTTTGTGAACATGACAGAAGCTAGACTCATCACTAAATCCGAAAATGGTGAAGAAATTCGTAGCATCATGCTCAAGCTCAAAGCACTTGGTCCACATTATGTGGTAGTCACCGACGGACAGAATGGCGCCTTCGCCTTTGACGGCAAGCAACTCGATCACGTCCCCATGTTCCCCGGGGAGCGCGTAGAAGCCACTGGCGCTGGAGACGCTTTCGCAACTGGTTTTATTGGAGCGCTCTTGAAGGGCAAAAAACACGCTGAAGCGCTGCGTTGGGCATCCGTAAATGCAGCCTCAGTAGTTGGTGCGGTTGGACCAACGCGCGGACTACTATCACACATTGATATTCAACGGCAACTCAAGGCCAGAAAATCCTTTAAGTCCCAAGAAGTTTAATATGCATTACCCATTCTTCATCCTGCCGTTTGATCATCGCAACGGACTTGCGAAGGATATCTTGCATGTGCCTTATCCATTTAGCGAGTCGGACCTTGCCCGGGCAAATGACCTCAAGCACCTCGTGTTTACTGCCCTCCTTAAAGCCAAGGAGCAGTATCAGGGCAGTGGATCTCTCGGAAGTCTGTTTGATGAAGAGACGGCGCTCGACGTTATTCTTGAAGCTCAGAAGGTCGGATTGCCAGTAACGGTTTCCATGGAAAAAAGCGGCACCAAGACGCTTGAGCTTATTCACGGTGAGGCTTTTGGAGAGCGCTTAAATGAACTCCGTCCAACCTTTGGAAAGATCCTTGTTCATTATCATCCTGGCCAAGAAGATGAAAATGCCGCGCAACGCGCCATCATCAAAACTGCTTCAGACTGGTGTGAAACGAACGGCGTCCCGCTCATGCTTGAAATTTTGCTTGATAAACCAAAAGGCCATACCCCAGAAGACATGCTTCAGGTATTTGCCGAGATTCAAGGTGCCGGAATTAAAATTGGCGTTTGGAAAATCGAAGGCTTTGATAATGCTGATGATTGGAAAAAGCTGGCAGAAGCCGCCCAAGCCCCAATGATTATTCTTGGCCGCGGACAAAACCAATCCGCCGTAGAAACCTGGGTTGAAGCAGCTGCAAAAAGTGGTGTTGTTGATGGTTTTGCAATTGGTCGAACCATCTTCCAAGACGCCTTATCGGCGTATGTTGAAGGCATCATGTCACGGGCTGATGCTGTTGAAAAAATTACTGAAAAGTATTTGCACTTTATTCACCTTTGGGAAGCAAAATCCCTCCCTCGCTAAGTATGTTTGATGTCATTACTATTGGCGCCGCAACCCGTGATGTATTCCTGATTTCCAAAGAATTTCAGATTATTAACTCTCCGCAATTTTCAACCGGACAAGGCGAGTGCGTTGCCCTTGGAAGCAAAATTGATGTCGATAATATCGTCTTTTCAACGGGCGGCGGAGCAACGAACGCTGCGGCCACTTTTGCAAAACTCGGATTTGCGACGAGTATCGTAACTCGCATTGGAAAAGATGACCCAGGAACCGCAATCACGACTGAGCTTTCAAGTTTTGGCGTAAATACTGAGCTTATTTACGTCGCCACCAAAGAAACAACGGCCTACAGCACCTTACTTACGGCTAAGAACGGCGAACGCTCAGTGCTCGTCTACCGGGGAGCTTCAAGTAGCTTTACACCTCGAGACATTCCTTGGAAAAATCTATCCGCACAGTGGCTATACGTCACATCACTGGCCGGAAATATTGAATTATTACAAAAACTTCTAGTACACGCTAAAAAACACAATATCAAAGTTGCACTTAATCCTGGACGCGGTGAACTCAAACGAGCAGTAGAGCTTCGCGAACTCTTATCCTCACTCAGCGTGCTTATTGTAAACGTCGAAGAAGCGCAGATGCTGACTGAAACGGAAGAAAAGGATGGAGCTAAACTCTGTAAACTTCTGGCCTATCCGGGTCTTCACGTAATTGTCACAAATGGTTCACGCGGAGCACACGCGCACAAAGACGGGCAAACTTGGTTTGCAAGAACCTCCGGAGCTAAATCAGTCTCACGTACGGGCGCCGGGGATGCATTTGGATCTGGCGCGGTGGCTGCGCTTGCAAAAAATCTTGAACTTGATATCGCGCTCAAGATTGGCACCATGAATGCAGAAAGCGTCATCCAAAGCTTCGGTGCTAAAACTGGTATACTTAAAAAGTGGCCGACCAAACAACAGCTATCTCTCATAAGCGTCAAGCTTGTAAAATAGCAGCCACTTTTTTAGCGGAGGATATGCAAAGTAAACACGCCTATATTTTAGCGTTGCTCGCCGGAGCAGCAGCGTTGCTTTTTGTCCTTGGTATTCTTATTACCATTGACCTCGTGCGCTACGCTGAGCCATATCTAAGTGGACAATCAGCAAAAATACAGGCATCCGATGCTCCGCAAGCACCAAAACTTATTACTAAACTTGAAGGCAATCAGGCAAATATCGTAGAGGTGGACGCAGCTGGAGTCGTCATCAGAACTATTTACTCTTCAGAAATCAAAGACCACGTTGCCAGTTTTAGCCTGTTTGCAGTGCCGCAACTGAGCTATAGCGGCAAAGCGTATGTAGAGTCAGTCCAAGACGCAGACGGTTCGACGCTTATCGTATATCCCCTTGATGTTGAGACAGGAACACTCTCAGCTGCCGTCCTCAACGTTCCAAGTGTACGGTCCACTCTCTCTCCCGACCAATCACGCGTGGCTGTCATTAGTCCTGGTCCAAACAAAAATCTGACGGTCTACGATCTGGCTACCGGCGCTCTTCTCTCTTCGTGGACACTTGCAAATGACGAATGGCTCACCGCGGGGAAAACGACACGTTACACCGGAGATGGCGTACAGTGGACGAATAATAACTGCTTTGATCATCCTGTTTGGAATGCGTCAGGCACAGAAACGAGAAGTTTCTGCGTTGTCACACCAAGCACACCTTAATCTATGGATACTGGTCATAAATTCTCCACTTGGATTCTCTTATTCCTTGCCTGGAACGGTGTACTCTTGGGCCTTGTATTTTGGCTACTCTGGTCAACACCCGCCCAAACACCGGACCTTCATGCCATCAGCGAAGCCTGTGGAATCGCGGCTTCGGATGCGCTTCAGGCTTCCGTAAATCAATAACCTATGGATTCTCAACCTCAACATCCCAATCAGAGATATGGTCTGATTACCGGACTCCTATTTTGTCTCCTTCTCGTTTCAATTGCCGATGCCGCCATATTAATAGCAAGCAAAAAAACCGCCCCAAATACCAACACAATGGCTGAAGCCTGTACTTCGCAAGTTCAGTCAGCAGTTCTTGATGCCACTCGAGAAATCACACGGAGCTGTCAGAGTAACCAGACAGAGGTACCAGCCTTCCCAACCATGGGATCAATGCCGGCACTCGACGGACAACTCGGTTTCGAATATCCGCTTGGCTGGTCGGCAGCAAGCACAACCTCACGTACTGATAGTCCGATGTGGGATGCTAGCCTCGTGCCTGGCTATTTTGCATATTGTGATGGATGCGATGGCCCAATTATTGATATCCTCATGCATGTAGGAGAAATTTCATCACTTGAACCTCTTGCTACCACTGATTTCAATGCGTATCTCGCAAAACTCTACTCTACCGAAAACGGCTATTCCGCAGTTGCCATCTCGCCAACAAAAGATGTCGGTGGCGAACGATACACCATCACAGGCATGATCGATGGCATGTATTCCGGACCATTTGAAACCATATACTTCACGGGCAAAACCAAATACGCCAGCATCACCTTCCTTGATAAAGACGAGACAAACAACGATACAAATATCGATTGGGAGCGCATTAAAGATTCTCTGGATTTCAGCGGCATTCAGCAATAATCAGTGCTACAATGCAGGACATAATGTCCTGTATTTGTATTTATGGCTAAGATTTTCGTCACCCGCGACATTCCGGATCATGGACTTAAATTACTGAAAGCAAGAAAAGGCGTTCAAGTAAGTATCTACAAGGAAAATAAGGCTATCCCACGTGGCGAACTCTTAAAACGCGTTAAAGGCGTCGATATTCTTCTCCCCCTCCTCACTGACAAGATCGATGCTGGCGTTATGGATGCAGCAGGTCCAAAACTTAAAATGATCGCCAACTACGCCGTTGGTTTTGATAATATCGACCTCAAAGCCGCTGCCGCGCGAAACATCGTCGTAACCAACGCCGCCGCACCAGAAGTGTCAGAATCCGTTGCTGAACACGCAATTGCCATGATTTTTGCTCTTGCGCACCGAATTGTTGAAACCGATACCTGGACACGCCAAGGAAAATACAAAGGTTGGGGTCCGAAATTGTTCTTAGGTAGTGATCTTAAGGGTAAGACACTCGGTCTTATCGGTGCCGGAGCTATTGGCTCCGCCATTGCTCGCAGACTGCGCGATGGTTTTGACGTAGAAGTTGTTTACACCGATATCAAACGTAACGAGAAACTAGAAGCAGAAGGGGCAAAATTCTTAAAACAGGATCAACTCTTGCGTCATGCCGATTTTGTGAGCTTGCACGTTCCCCTCTTGCCCTCTACGCATCATCTCATCAGCACCAAAGAGCTCAAGCTCATGAAGAAAACTGCCTTTCTTATCAACACTTCCCGCGGACCAATCGTAGATGAAATCGCTCTTGTGAAAGCTCTGTTACGTGGCGATATCGCCGGTGCTGGGCTTGATGTCTATGAATGCGAACCGCTCATCGACTGCAATCCTAAAGACACCTATGAGCTTCGCAAGCTTCCAAATGTCGTGCTCACGCCTCACACCGCGAGTGCCACTGTTGAAGCCCGCCAAGCGATGAGCGTTGCTGCGGCCACAAATATCTTAGCTTTTCTTGATGGCAAACAGCCGCCAAATGTGCTTCAAATCAAATAACTTCGTATGACAACCCAAAAACGTGGTGAAATCTACGCGCTCATTTTCGTAGGTCTCGTGCTAGTTGCGGCGGGCATTTCAATTTTCGTAACCGATAAGGCGGCAGAAAAACAAGCCGCTACAGAGGAGGCCGAGGCCCTATCCAACACTGAACCGGCTCAAAACTTCACCATGATTTTGCCTAGCGACTGGAAGTACTACAAAAATGCAGGAGAAGACATTCAAGATCTCATGCCAAATCAGTCCATTCAGTTTGGCGTTATTCAAGATCCCACCGAACCATCTCGATACTACTTCATAGCAGATGCACAATCGGACGAGACTACGACAGCCCACAACGTATACACCTACGACACCACGAACTATACCTTTGAACGTATCTATCGATTTTCAACCAGCATTGATAAAGATTTTGATGGGATACGATCCGGTGCCTTCATCAATTTCCACGCACTCGCCTATGATGATGGCAAATTGGTCATTCTGGCAGAAGACGCTGATGATTCTCCGGGACCATGTACAGAAGTCTTGACCCTTGGGCGCGATTCCACAGATAGAGCAAGAGAAATGCTCAGCATAGCCCTTAGTGATCCGTATCATGAAGCCATGCAGCCGTACGTAGTGCCAGACAATGTCTACCAAGAAGCTCTGGAGCGTCAAAGCGCCTGTGTAGATAATATGTAAACATAAAACACCTCCGTAAAGGAGGTGTTTTATGGTGGACTGACGGGGACTCGAACCCCGGACCCTCTGCTTGCAAAGCAGATGCTCTACCAACTGAGCTATCAGCCCGAGCGTGAGTAGGATACTTGAACCTGGGATTTTCTGCAAGCTCCCCAGGGGGTCAAAATTACTCTACTCCAACGACGTCTACGTCTGTCGGGGGTAGGTATTTTAGTTCTGAGTGGTTCGCACAAATAAGCTTCTCAGCGATTAAATTACCGGTCCGCTTATCAGTTACGCGCTGAAACAGCACATTCTCTCGATAATATGTGTTTGTCGCCTTTTTATACAAAAACCGATGATCGCGTTCAGTCACCGAATACGACTCCGTTTGTTCTTGACTTGCCCGCAGCTCACCCCGCAAAAAGTCACCCTCAACCCAAACCTTCAACTGGAATGTAATCGACGTATCGTTCCGAAACTGAAGATCGACGTAGTTATAAAAAATGGTAGCACCACTTCCAAACGGTAAGACGCGCCCTGAATCTGGAAAGACATCATAACTGTGGCGATATCGTTCCGTCACCGTAAGTGGCGAATGAAGCACTGTCCAATAAAGTAAGTTCGCAATCTGACACAACCCTCCCCCAACCCCCTCAATCACCTCACCATTTGAAAGCAACATTCCACTCAAAAATCCACGTTTAGCAGTTGGACGGCCTACCAACTTCCAAAGCGAAAATGTCTCCCCAGGACGAATCAGAACATCATTCATCGTCGCCGCTGCCAGTCGGAGGTTTGTCACCTTGTTGTACTGTAAACGCATGTCCGCATTCCCAAGCCTGCGCAACAACAATGACTTGTGATCAAAAACTTTGTACATTAAATCCGTACTCGCTTTTGTCATTGAGAATTTTTCTTTTCCAAAATGCCAACGCAAAGTACGGCGCAACCGGTGGCACTCAATAGCGACCGCTCTCACCCCAGGATTTCTTTTGATTGCGGTTAGCATAAAAACGACTAATCTTACGTTAAAAAATGACTTTTGTCAAAACACCTCCTCTCTAACATAAAATCAGGGGAACTGTTACACTGATTTCATATGAAGCTGCCCCTACTCATCCTTGCGTTCAGCCTGCTCTGCACAGCTATGCCAGCGCGCGCAGCGGAAGGGTACGGTCTTGAAATACAAGACGAATCAGGACGGGTGGTGCAGTCATTTAACCCATTCCCTGAAGGAACCGCAGGGAGCGTAACAGCGGCTGACCTTGGCACTGACGGCACCGCTGAAATCATCGTTGGAGCGGGACTTGGGACTAAACCGCTCGTGCGTGTCCTTCGACAAGACGGATCTATGATTGGCGAGTTTTTTGCATATGCAGAAAACTTTACCGGCGGCGTGAACGTGACGACTTGCGATCTTGATGGCGATGGCCTGAGCGAAATTATCACCGGCGCAGGGTATGGAGGCGGCCCGCACGTGCGTGCATTTTCCCATCTCGGTGTCCCAACCGGACTGTCATTCTTTGCGTATGCTCCGGACTTTCGGGGAGGAGTAAATGTAACGTGTGGCGATCTCAACCAGGACGGTAAGGCAGAAATCATCACAGGCGCAGGAATTACCGGTGGACCACACATTAAAGTTTTTTCCGCACTGGGAGAGCTGCTTGATGAAGCCTTTAGCGACTCTGCAAGTAAGCCCACCGGGGCACTCGTAGCTTTAGCGGATACGGATGGCGACGATACTCCAGAAGTACTCGTCTCGCCTGCTGGCTATTCAGATCCAAACGTCACCATCTTTACCTGGTCAGAAGACACACTGCACTATAAGCAAGCACTCGTGACCGGCGCCACACCTACATATGGTTCGCCGGTAGCTGGGTTTGATAGCAATCAAGATGGCACCGATGAAATCGTGGTTGGTGGTGGGGCCTTTGGGGCTATCTCATTTCCCGTACTCACAACCGTCGGTACGCAAATACAAACCTACACGCCGACACTCTCAACGCTTCACGCTACACTCATCCCTGTCCCACTGCACGACACCCATGCCGATCACCTCTTGTTCTTGGCCGCAGCTAGTCCGCTTGGCCAGATTGGAAATGGAAAATACATTAAGGTCGATCTTTCCGAACAGCGTCTCACCGCATATGACCAAGGTATTCCCGTGAAATCATTCCTGGTTTCAACGGGAACATCCGGATGGCCAACCCCAGTAGGCGTTACAAGTGTCACAGCAAAAATTCCGCTCATGGATTACAGTTGGTATTTTGGTCCGGACAATCCAAACAACTATAGCTTGCCAAATGTAAAATGGAATTTGCGTTTCAAAACACATTACTACATTCACTCCGCGTACTGGCATAATAATTTTGGTCATCCCATGAGTCACGGCTGTGTGAATACCAGCATTCCAGATGCTGAATGGATTTACGAATGGGCGAATGTGGGAACTGTTGTTGAAGTGCAGCAATAATTTTTTAGAACAACGACAAAGTTATACACAACACACAGAAATTTTTTGTGTGTTGTGTATTTTTATCGCTATACTATGCATAACGTCATGAACTACCTCGTGACGAACAAACTTTAACTCATGAGGTGCAATCTCTATGGCAGCTAAGAAGAAAGCCAAGAAGCCAGCTAAGCGCAAGGCAGTAGCTAAGAAGCCTGCAAAGCGTAAGGCTGCAAAGAAGCCAGCTAAGCGCAAGGCCGCAAAGCGACGCTAGTTAAAAAAATTCCTCAGCGAGAGAAGCGTTATCCTTGGAGGAGATGCTGCTCAAAACCGAGGAATTTTTTATTTATGAAAACGTAGTAGGTTTTTATAGTTCAAGCTTAAGGTAATAGTAAGGGTTTTTGTGATGATTTTCTTTCGTTTTCTGCAAAAATCTTCACTTTTCCAAACACACCGTCATATCCTGGAGTAATCGACATCTCCCCCGCCCGTACCCTACGAATCGCCTCTGCAATATCGATTCCGCAAAAACTTTGGATATCCGAAATCGAGGTATCAAGCAGAATCTGAAACTCATTGCCAAGATTCGGGATCATCTTGTCATACATCGCTTTCACCTTTTTAGAACTCGGTGAAGCTACACCGTACACTTCCGCCAAGATTTCTGGCAATGGCACGATTGAGCGCTGTGGAACATGATCACTTGGCATGCTTACAAGTTCGCGATCATGCAAATCAGCAACACGTGACATTACACCGATAGTAAGTGGACGCTTACATTTTGGACACATGCCGCCAAGCTTCCTTGTGTCATGAGGATGCAGCGCAACACCACAGTCCGCATGTCCATCAACGTGGTACTTTCCTTCTTCCGGATAAAATTCAATCGTATACAAAAACTTTTTTGCATCTCGTTCGCGCAACGCCTTCATGAAACCATCAAAAGAAAATTCATGAGGCTCGAGATCGAACACATTTGCTTCACGACCAAACTTTTCTGGGCTATGTGCATCTGAATTTGAAATGAGCGCAATACTGTCGAGCATGGAACAGGATCGATTCATGAGTGCATCGCTCGACAAACCAGTTTCGATAGCAAAGATATGCGGCGCCATCGAACCAAAGCACTCCTCGAGTGAATCAAAACCGGACTTTGATCCAAATACTGAAAACCAAGGCGTCCAGGCATGAGCCGGAATCACAACTATACGTTCATTGATTTCTTTTAAACGCTTATAGAGCTCTTCCGAATCAAGACCGAGAATAGGTCGACCGTCGGCTTTGAGATTGAAGCCCGAATCGAGTAACCACTGGTTCGTTTTACGAACAGCCTCGAGTGACGGAGCTAAGATTAAGTTATGAATACGACGAGTTTTCTCGTTCTTTTTGTAAATCTGCGACACCTCGGTTGTGAGCATGTATCGCATGTCAGGAAACTGACCGTCAGCAAGCTTAAACAAACCGGGCTCGGCCTCAACTAACTTATTCTCGATCTCCTGAAACCAAACAGGGTGCGTAAAGTCAGCAGTTCCAA
>JAUPWK010000070.1 GCA_030916555.1 Patescibacteria group bacterium
CTCCGCGTCAACGGTTTACGCAAAGATGCAGGTCTCACCATCGCTGACAGAATTGTTTTGAAAGTCTGGTCTACGTCAGCGGAAGTGAAGCTCATGCTCGACGAGCACGGTGAAACGGTGTTGGCCGATACCTTGGCTACGGATGTCGATTTCACTGAGGCTCCAGAAGTGAAACATCAGGTAACATTCCGAGTAGCGGAACAAGATATTTGGATTGGGTTCTAGTATGTCCGAATCAAAGCGCATGGGGGATTATGCTTTGCGGAAGATTGGTTCAGGGGCAGAGAGTGAAGTGTTCCTGCCAAAGAATCGTCTGAAAAAGGGGTCGCCAGAGAAAGGGATTGTGCTGAAAAATATGTCAGGGCTTGGAGAGAATAACTATCTTTCCGAGCGTCGGGATTGGGTTGCAAATGAACATGGTTTTGATGAGCGCTACCGACAGGTTCTTGAGGCGCATCATCGTGAATTACGCGATGAATACGGTAGCATCATGGCGCCGGTACGATACGTCAAAAATCCCGATCACCCAGAGCTCTATTTATTAGCCCAGGAACATTTTGATTTGGCTGAACCAGCACCGGTGACTGAGTACTACCCTGTAGACGTTGAAGATGAGGCGGTGCGCGAGCAGCTTGCAAATTTTGTGCAGACACTCAAGAAAAATATTCTGTTTCAGGAGCAAGACAAACCCGCGATTGTGCCAGATCTTTTTCCGGGGAATTTAGTCTTTACAAAAGACCTGGATAAAGTTGCGTATATTGATTCGGGCCTGAACGGTGAAGCTGAGCTTGATCAAGATACACACGTACAAGTGGCGGAATTGGAGTTACTCTCCGGGGCAAATCTTGATCAGGTTTTGAACGACCCGTTTTATACAAGTATGTTCGAGGCTTTTCCGGACCTGCGCCTGTTGACGGATGAGTACGATTTTTACCATGCTCTAAAAGAGCATGAAGGGAATCTCATAAACGGGCATGTAGGTGAAAATAAACCATAATAAGTTGATGGCAGAAGGGTGATCAACTTTACAGATAATGGCCGCTAAGCGTAAGCTTGAGCGGCCATTTTTGAAGCGTACATTGCGGGAGGTGAGTGTCATGTCGCGGACCGATAAGGGCGTTGTAGATCGAGGAGCGCAGCTCGTCAGGCGGTGCGCTGCCGCCACCGTGGTACTGGTGCCGTGCATTGCCGGCATGTGCGCAGTGTTTGATCACATGCTGATTGGACTGGCGCTGGTGTTGCTGTTGCCCGTGGGAGCAGTGGCGTTGAACACGTTCTTCCCGGGTGTTGTTGAGGAATTGAACTCCGAACCGCGGTGAGGGATATCTCGCTCTTCGGAGTCGTAATCGCTGGTTGAGTGATGCACTTGGCTGGCGGTTCTTTTTTTTAAAAAAAAAGTGAACCCCACGCCCGCGGAGCGCGGGGTGGGGTATGGTGATCGACTGGTGTCAGGCGATCATGGGTGAGGGGTAGGACGTGGCCGGCTTCGGCGCACGCAGGAGCACCACCTTCAGATCCACTCCGAACGCCTTGGTCCCAAGGTCGAGCCACGCAAGGCGGCGC
The DNA here is from genome assembly GCA_030916555.1 of Patescibacteria group bacterium. Lineage (GTDB taxonomy): Bacteria > Patescibacteriota > Patescibacteriia > UBA9934 > UBA9934 > JAGORL01. The sequence goes on from JAUPWK010000070.1 coordinate 1,564, forward strand.
GTGGTGTCGCTACCGACCTGGCGGAGGTGCTCCACCTTTCGGTAGAAGAGCGCGGTGTCGTGCTCCTGCACGAGCGTCCGCAACTGGCTGTCGACGGCATCGGGGATCGTATCCCCGAGTCGGCCCACGTATTCGACGAGGTCTGCGAGGAGACACATGAGTCGGTAGTTGGGGTTTCCGGGGGGATTGCCCATCTGGTGGGCACGTTTGATGTTGATGATCAACTGCTGCAGCTCCATGAACACCTCTTGGTACGCGTAACGGACTATCCGAGACGCGACGTAGTAAGGTACTCTATGAGGAGCTGAAAGTCAATTTGTCTGTATGTCTTCTACAATTCTAGTGTGCCCTAAAAATGACGAAGAATCACTCCAAATTTTGAAAGTCGCCGAGGCGGCGAAGATCCCCGTGCTCGTGTCTGACCAACCGCATGGGGCTAGACTTCACAATGAGCCGAACGTGATTGCTCGGTTGAAGCGCGTTGATCCAGCTGCAACAAAAGTTGTAATTGTAGAAATTCCTGGTCCAGCAGTTGAGGATGAATTGCGATCGGTCGGCTACGAGGTGGTTATCATTGATCATCATCGATATCAGGATTTGGATCGCATGCAGCATTTGAGCTCGCTTGAACAATTTCTAATCGTGTTTGAGCTTGATGATACTCGATTAAGTTTGCTTGGCTTTGATCCAATACTCGTGCGTGGCGTTGGTATGATCGATCGGGGTTTTGTGTGGGAACTGAAGAAGGAGGGTTTGCCGCAGTCTGAACAAAAACGGATTCGTGATCATTACGTAAGTCTCATGCATGAGTTAGGAAGTCCGTCTGCTGAGGCGGTGGCTGAAGCAAAGCGAGCCTGGGCTGCTCGAGAGCCGCATGGTGAGCTGTTCGTCGTCACCTCCAAGCGGGCTGACGTAAAAATTCGCGAGGCGCTGAGTTTTGTGATCGCAGATGAGTATGAAGCGCCGCCCCAAGTCCTCATTCTTGAAGGTAACGGCAGAGTATCTTTGCAGGACTCTGATTTGGCGCCTAAATTTCATCAGGCGTTTGGTGGATTTACGTTTGGACAGGATAGGTGTTGGGGTATTGCCCCAGAGCCAGGAGAAACGGCACCTCCTTTAGCGATGATGCTCAAACTTGCGGTAGAATAGTGAGCAATATATGCCAACCGATATCAAGCAGATTTTAACCAAGCTCGGGCTGACGGAGTCTGAGGCCAAGGTGTACCTATCCATGCTCAAATTAGGTGAGCATGGCGTGCAGCAAATTGCCCGAGAGTCCAAGATTTCGCGGACTGCCGCCTATGAGATAGTGAGCGCGCTTCAGAAGAAGGGTCTTGTGAGTGAGATCACGCGCGGCAAGAAGAATGTCTTTGCTGCAGAGGATCCGGAAAAGCTTGAAGCCTATTTTGAACAGCGGATTAAGGATATCCATACTGAACTTGATACCTTGCGTCGGGTCACGCCGGAACTGCGGGTTATGCAGGGCGGGGGAGATAAGTCTCGGGTCCGCTTTTTTACGGGTGAAGAAGGTTTAAAGGCATTGTATCGGGATGTTGAGTTGGTGGCGCCACGTGAGCTTCTTGAAATTTCAAATATCGATGCGGTGTATCAATTCCTGGATGCAAAGTTGCTCGATAGCGCCCGGCAGGTGATCAATTACGACCGGACGCGGGTAAAAATGTTGCATCGCGGTGAGCCAAGGAAGCATTCTAAGGGTGTGCAATTGCGTAGAATCGGTGCAGATGCAGGCGAGTACCAAGGAGACATTTGGATTTATGCGAATCGGATTGCGTATATCAATTTCGTGACTCGTTTGGAGGTGGTGATTGTCGATAACCAGATTTTTTCTGACACCATGCGGGCACTTTTCATGACGGCTTGGAATCAAAGCAAAGACACAATTCTTGGAGAAAATGGTAAAGTGTAGGCATGTTTTCTGAGATGCACATTGCTCCAAGAGCAACCCAGGCGCCTGCAACAGTGTATTTTTTAGATTGGATCAAAACATACGTTGAATCCAAGCCAGTACAAGCTAGAGCCGAGCGCGTATTTGTTCATCTTGTACGCTCCGCCTCTCCGCTTGGCAGGCTGACAAACACTCCGCAGACGCCACCATTTCATGCTGAAGCAGAGTTTGTTTCAGGTCATGTTATTCGTATCCTTGCGGTTCTTGATGCTCTTGAACACGGCGCTAGTCTGGCGGTTATAGAGGAATGTGCGCGCGAGAAAGAATTTTTACTCGAGTTTTTTGAACTTGAGGCAGTTATCCGATCACAGATGAGCTTTCTTTCTGCCTACGCTGCCTGTCATGACGTTGGCAAGGCAGACACATTGGTGTTTACAGCTCCAACGGGTAGTCGGGGACAGGCTGAGGGTTTTCAGGGAGAGGCAGTACGTTTGGCTACAGAATCTGAGAAGACCAAGTTTGATAAGTTAAGGAGAGCGCACGCCTTGGCATCACCCACGGGAAATTTTTTTGAGAGCTTTCAGATTTCAGCTCACTACCCTGAGCACGCCAAACGGGCAGCTGCTGATGAATATGCCTCAACGCGTCAAGCGGTGCTTGATGTATTAGGCATTCCGCACAGCCATGCCAAGTTGCTCGCGGAACTTATCCGTTGCCACGCGGATGTGATAGATGCCTGTGCGCACGGTGTCGATGCGCATAAATATCGGGCTTGGGCCGCAATCGCCGACAAAGCCGGTTTGAACGTGCCATTTTTTCTCGATCTTCTACCAGCCACACTCTTCCTGGATGCGGTTTTGGGAAGTTTGAGCTATAAATCGGGAGCACCTGCCATTGATGTGAGTCTCGTACTGAACATCTTCAAGGCTGAACGTGAGGCTATGCCAGAGCGCCATCTTGCTCGTGAGCAGGCCTTTAAGCGTGGACGGAAGCAGGCGGTTCAGGATACGCTGAAGCAGGCTAATATTGATGCCGAAAGTGTGTTTGCACTTCTCAAGACTCCACTTGGGCCAGTTCGTGGAGAGGTGATGCGGAACGTGTACCATTTGATCCAGTCACCAGATATGAAGGTTGACTTTGGAGATGCTACGGTCGAGCTTCGTCGTCGCGCGAGGGTAGCGCAAACGCTTTTGGCTGATCAAAATCTGACGCTTGAATAATATGATCGCATTTCTTGAGGGAATTTTAGCTGAGCACGAAACGGATGGTGTGATTGTGAACGTCAACGGGATTGGATACCGAATTTTTACTGCGAGAGTTACGGCGGAAGTGGGGGAGAAGGTGAAGTTTTTTATTTCAGAAGTTATTCGTGAAGATAGGCATGACTTATTTGGGTTTAGCACAAAGGATGATCGGGAATTGTTTATCATGCTGACAGACGTGCAGGGGGTGGGGCCAAAGAGTGGTCAAAAGATTTTGGCTGCTGCTTCAGGGGAAAATTTGCGGAAGCATATTCAGGCAGGCAACCTTGAATTCTTCACGAGCATCTCTGGCGTTGGTAAAAAAACTGCGCAAAAAATTATTTTAGATTTGAAGGGTGTATTGGTTGGTCAGGATGAGACGTCTTTTGTTCGGGACGACGTGACCGATGCCTTGGAAAATTTGGGTTATGCTAAGGAGGATATTCTTGCCGTTTTGCCACATGTAAGTGGCGAGACTCCGGCAGAGAGAGTAAAATCAGCTTTGAAGATGATCGGTAAACAGCATTAATGTGGACCAAGCCAGCTGGAACGCCCTCGTTCAGAAATATGTACCTCCCTTTGGGGCTTTTTTGCAGTCATGGGAGTGGGGTGAATTTCAGATGGCGCTTGGATTTGAAGTGATTCGTATTCAAGAGGAGGTGAAAGGAAAATTGGTTTTGGCTCAGGCAGTGCAGTTTCCGTTGCCGTTTAAATCGAGTTATTGGCATATTCCAAAAGGCCCTCTGGGTGATGCTCAGCCTAAAGTTGCAATTGATTTTTTGAAGAAGACTTTACCTGGTGGGGCATTTTTGAAGCTTGAACCCGTCACTAAGCCGCGCGGAGGAAATCGTGCTAAAGATCGTCAACCAGCGGTGACGACAATTGTTGATTTAACCCAATCTGAAGCACAGCTTGCGGAAAACATGAAGGCGAAAACGCGTTATAACATTCGATTAGCTGAGAAAAAAGGGGTGACGTCTCG
>JAUPWK010000071.1 GCA_030916555.1 Patescibacteria group bacterium
GCCAGTTTCCGCAATTACCGCTTGAGATTGCGTTGGTACAGTTTTGTTTAGGCGCTGAGGAAGTGCAGAAAGCACCTTTAGCCGCTCCACGCGTGACTCCTGCGGCTGTAGTTGCGCCTACCCCTAAAGTTGAACCTGTAACCCCAAAGCCCCGCGTAGAGCTGCCTAAGCTGCCTGACGCTCCCGTGCAGGCTGCTGCCACCGTGGCTGCGGCTGGGGCCGATATGGATGCGGCCACAGATGCGGATGCAGAGGAGGTACGGGCTAAGTGGGGGAGGTGTGTTGCGATCGTGGCGGAAAAGAATATCGCCTTGCCAATTATGCTGAATAACGCTGAAATTCTCCGTGCTGAGAATGGTCGGGTTGTTATTGGTTTCCCGTACACGATGCACGTAGATAAAATGAATGAGGCTAAAAACCTACGTCTCATTGAAGACGCGGTGGCCGCGGTTGTTATGCGTAAGCTTGGTTTGGTCTTTGTTCATAATAAAGCTAAAGAAGACGCAGTTGTCTCCGATCTCCTCGAAGCCTTCGGGGGAGCGGTGGTTTAGTCCAAACTTGCAAAAAGCCGTAATTTCGTTTATCCTTTCGCAGGTAGTTTTCGGGGCAAATCCCCGATGTACTCCGAGATCGTCTAAAGGCAGGACGAGGGACTCTGAATCCCTTAATCTTGGTTCGAATCCAAGTCTCGGAACCAAAAAGATCCCAGCACCAGCTGGGATCTTTTTGTTCTGGATATGGTAAACCTTGGGTACGTGGAAGGGGTTTTTGCTACAATGGCAAGAGTACAGACGCTTCACCATTTCTTCACCAATTACAGAATAGACTACTTACACTATGAAGATCCTTGTCGTTGAAGATGAGCCAAAGTTAAATGAAAATCTGGTAGAGGAGTTGCGAGACCGTGGATATGCGGTTGATTTTGGCTTTGATGGTGAAGAGGGCGAAAAATTAGCCCGAATCAATGGTTACGATTTAATTATTTTGGACATCATGCTTCCAAAGCGCGATGGCCTGACCGTATGCCAAAATCTTCGTACTCACGGAGTATCGACACCGATTATTTTTCTTACTGCCCGTGACACCACTGAGGACAAGATTGCTGGATTAGATATGGGTGGAGATGATTACCTTGTAAAACCTTTTTCGTTCAACGAGTTACTTGCTCGTGTGCGTACCGTGCTGAGACGTACCCCGCAACTGACCGGAGATGTGCTAGAGCTTGATGGTTTGCGCATAGATACGCGTTCGCAAACAGTATGGGTGAATGACAAAAAGCTTGATGTGACGCTTCGCGAATTCGGGTTATTAGAGTATTTGTTGCGAAATCGCGGGGCCGTGGTTACGCGAGAAGATATTCTATCGCACGTCTGGGATAGGTTCCATGATGAATTTAGTAATGTAGTTAACGTCCACGTAAAAAACTTACGAAAGAAGTTGCCAAAAGAATATGCAGAACGTATTGAAACCGTTTGGGGGAAGGGTTACCGACTCGTCTAACCTCATGTTTGTCAAAACAAGAATCCTACTCACGATTGTATACGTGGTAATTCTTGGAGGTATCCTGGCTTCTTCAAGTGGAATTAGTCGGTATATTTTCGCTGATCGGTTGCGTGCGAGATTTGATGAGTCTGCTTCAGGGCAAACAGGTCCAGGGCGTCCACCACTCCCGGGGCCAGATATGCGTAATATTCAGGCAGATTTTCAAAACACCATTCTGATGGTGAATGGCGTCTTGTTGATTGTTGCTGCGGTACTCAGTTATGGCCTTGCCGGCTTAACGCTACGCCCGATTCGTTCGGCTTATGAGCGTCAACGCCAATTCTTGGGAGATGCATCGCATGAGTTGCGTACGCCACTCGCAATTTTACAGACAGGACTTGAAAGCCAATTACGAAGAACTAAAGACACGAAAGAAGCTAAGAAGATCCAGAGCCATTTAGAAGAAGTCCATAGGATGACGCGATTGGTAGAGGATTTGCTTCAACTTTCGTATTTTGCGGAGCGGAATATTAACATTCCAAACAAAAAGAACGTTGAACTCACTCCGTTGCTTCAGGAGGCTGTTGAACGATTTACCGAACTTGCAGAGAAAAATGAGATTCGCATGAACTGCTTGATCAACGTAGACACTGGTATCAGTGTTCTTGGTGATAAGCAGATGCTTTCACAGGCGATTACAAATATTCTCAAAAATGCTGTTTATTACAACAAGTCCGGAGGTAGCGTTGAAGTTCGTCTTTCGCGGGAACAGTCGCGGGCAGTGATTGAAATTATCGACACGGGTATAGGGATGAGCTCGGAAGATATTGAGCATGTTTTTGACCGATTTTATAGAGCGGAAAAAAGCCGTTCGCGGGGTACCGGCGGCAGCGGGCTTGGCCTATCAATAGCTGATGCCGTGATACGTGCGCATCGGGGGAGTATCGATATACACAGCGTTCCGGACGAAGGTACGAGCGTTCTCATTACACTTCCAATCGTTCGCGCTTGATAGTTGGAGTTCACATATTCTTTACGCTTTCTTCACCGGTGGTTCTTTATAGTACCGGCACTCTTGAAGAAAGTGTATGCAACGAATCTATCAATTTTTCCGTCAGCGAAAGAAAACGACCCTTCTTCTCAGCATCTTATTGTTAGGTGCCGGGATCCTCTTGGTGAGAGCTTTGAGCCCAGATACCGCACAGGCGCGGTATGTTCTTGAGGTCGCAGAGCAAGGAACGCTTGCTACGAGTGTTTCGGGTACCGGACAAGTTCAGGGGGAGGCAGAAATAGAAGTAAAACCAGAGGTATCCGGAAAAGTGACGCAGTTGGTGGCAAAAAACGGACAGCAAGTTGCCGAAGGCGACGTTATTGCTGTTCTTGATGCTAAGGATGCGCAAAAGACGGTACGTGATGCAAAGATCAGTCTTGAGAGTGCGCAAATTGCATACGACAAACTCATGGCAGATCCTGATACGTTATCGCTCCTTCAGGCGGAAAATGCTCTCGCTCAAGCTGAGCGGACGCTGAGTGACTTGGAGAACAGTCCAACCTCAGAAGAACTGGATGACGCGCAAGATGAAATCGATAAAGCACAGCGTTCTTTGGATCAGGCGGAGCGCAATTTATCTAAGGTGCAAGTCTCAGCTGGTCAGGATCTCGAATCCGCTTCTGAAAACGGTTATAACACCGTAGTTGAGGCGTTTGCTGATATCACGGGAATCATGACCGATCTGTCTGATTTTATTGGTACAGAGCAGAGTGAGGAGGAGTATATCGGTTATTACAACCTCATGGCTGACGCCTCGTATACAGAAGACGTATTGAGTGATTACGAGACCGCTCAGGACTCTTATGATGAAGCGTGGGCTGCCTTCCAAAATTCAAGTCGCGATAGTAGTACAGAGGAAAAAACTGAAGTGATTTCCCTGACCCTTGAAGCTGCAGAAGATATATCGAATGCGCTGAACAGTGATCAGATTTTATTGAATCGAATTGAGGATAACGGTTATTCAGATTCTGCTATTGCCGAGCACATTGATGAGATGATGACCACGATTCCTGCTGACGTTGTTGCTACAAACGGAATCATTAGTTCACTGCAATCCTCAGCAAACACGCTTGAAGAAACGGACTTAAGCGCTCCAAATTCCATAGCTGACGCTGAAGATACTGTTGAGGAAGCAGAAAACGCACTCATTGCCGCACAGGAAAATTACGATGACGTTGCAGATGGCGCGGATGAGGATGAGCTTGCTGAAGCTGAAGAAAATGTAGCAGAAAGAGCACAGCAACTTGCAGATCTCACGGTAGATGTCGATAGTCTTGATGTTCGTTCGCAAAAATTGAGTCTTGAAAGTGCCGAGAACAAGTATTCTGATGCGCTTGAGGAGCTGGAGCAATACACAATCCGAGCACCGCTTAGTGGAACCGTTGCGAGTATGAGTTTGCACGTTGGTGAGACTGCTTCATCGGGAAGCGCGCTTGCGATCGTGGTCGCAGATCAGTTTACCGCCCAGTTGACGCTGAACGAAGTTGATGTTGCAAAGGTAGCTATTGATGATCGTGCCACGCTCACGTTTGATGCGGTTGAAGAGTTAACCACGACGGGTAAAATCGTCCAGATCGATACTATCGGTACGGTGTCCCAAGGAGTGGTGAGCTACAACGTGCTTATTGCACTTGATACTGAAGATGAACGGGTGCTCTCCGGTATGAGCGCCAACATCTCGATTATCACGGATATCCGACAAAACGTTGTTGTTGTTTCAAGTAGCGCTGTGAAATCTTCCGGTACCTCTTCCTATGTTGAAGTGCTTGATGGGGTCACAGAAACGGGTGGTACGCAAGGTGTTACGTCCAATACTTCGCCACGCAAAGTGACCGTTGAAGTCGGACTCTCAAACGATACTCAGAGTGAAATTATCTCTGGCATCTCGGCGGGAGATTATGTGGTTACAAGAACGATAACGGACAGCGCGACAAAGACAACTACAACTTCGTCTGCCTCGAGCATCTTGGGTGGCGGGGGAGGGCCTACGGGTGGATTTGGGGGCTCATTCCCGCAATAAGCCTATGATTGAAGTCAAGAACGTGAGTAAAACGTATATCACCGGCGCCGGATCTTTTGACGCCCTCAAAGGGGCAAGTTTCACCATCAAGGACGGTGAATTCGTGGCTATTATGGGGCCGTCCGGTTCCGGAAAGAGCACCTTGATGCATATTCTTGGCGCTCTTGATACACCTACAAGTGGAACGTACATTCTTGATGGAAAAGATGTGTCTACGCTCACGGAAGATGAATTGGCGGACATTCGTCGTGAACACATCGGATTTGTTTTTCAGGCGTTCAACCTTTTGCCGCGTGCAAGCGCTCTAAGAAACGTCACACTCCCACTTGTCTACAAACAGATTCCCAAAGAGCAGCGTGAAAAAATTGCCAAAGCTGCGTTGAAATCAGCTGGTCTTGATGAGCAGTACTTCAATCATCTCTCCAACCAGCTGTCGGGTGGTCAGATTCAACGTGTAGCCATTGCCCGAGCACTCGTGAACCAGCCTTCCCTTATTCTTGCTGACGAGCCAACGGGAAACTTGGATACGCGTACGGGGCAAATTGTGCTTGAGACCTTCCAGAAGCTTAATCGTGAGGAAAGGCGCACAATCATCCTGATTACACACGAACCAGATGTTGCTGAACACGCTGACCGCATCATCTTTATTCGTGACGGAAAGATTGAAAGTGATAAACCCGTATGATTATTTCTGACTTGCTTGAAGAAACAGTTCTCGCGCTGTCCAGTAATAAGGTGCGTTCGGGTTTAACCACCCTTGGCATCATTATTGGAATTAGTTCAGTGATTACCATGGTATCCATTGGACAGGGATCGCAAGCATCCATTCAGGAGAGTATTCAATCGATTGGTGCGAACCTCATCCAAGTCCAGCCAGGATCAGAGCGATCCTTCGGAGGTGTGGCTGCCCAGCGTGGTTCTGCAAAGTCGTTGACTGCCGATGATGCACAGGCGATCGCAGATGAAATTTCAGTGGCTCAAGCGGTCGCTCCAGAGGTGAGCTCTCGCTATCAGGTGGCGGCTAAAGGAACGAACACAAATACGTCGATTGTCGGTACGACTTCGAGTTATACGGAGGTACGAAATGTTGAGATTGCCGAAGGGAGCTTTATTACTGATCAGCAGCAGACGAGCACCGCTAAGGTGGCGGTGCTTGGCCCGACAGTAAGTACGGATCTCTTTGGGGAGGGCGTTAGTCCGATTGGTCAAACGATTCGTATTAACGGAAATCAATTTACTGTTATCGGACTTACCGTTGCGAAAGGGGGCAGCTCTTTCTCAAGTCAAGATGACATGATTTTTATCCCACTCAGCACGGCGCAGCGATATTTCTCTGGTGACGAGTACGTCACGAGTATCTCTGTGCAGGCAACAAGTGAAAAAACGGTTGACGAATTAGAGACGGAAATCACTAATCTTCTGCTGGACCGACACCATCTCAATGCGAGTTCAGCTGACTTCAGCATTTTGAACCAGGCTGACATTATCGCGACAGCTTCAAGTGTCACGGACACGTTTACGACGCTTCTTGCAGCTGTGGCCGGTATCTCCCTTGTTGTTGGAGGCATTGGCATCATGAATATGATGTTGACGAGTGTCACGGAGCGTACGAAAGAAATTGGGCTGCGAAAGGCGATTGGCGCTAAACGTAAAGAGATTGAGCAGCAATTCCTTGTGGAGTCAGTTATGTTGACGCTTGCGGGGGGAGTCATCGGGATCGCGCTTGGGCTTGGTATCTCATTCGCTGTTTCGGCACTTGGGATTGTGAGTACGAGCGTTTCATGGTCGTCGGTTGTGATTGCGTTCGGTGTTTCTGCCGCTATCGGTATCATCTTCGGATACTACCCGGCGCGACGTGCTGCTGGGTTAAACCCGATCGTGGCATTACGTTATGAATAATTCTTAGTTCTCGTTCCTATGAAAAATATTCTTCTCAGTGTTATTGCTACAGCTGTTATTGTGGGGGGAGGTGCATTTTATGGCGGTATGGAGTATGCAAAATCACAAACTCCTACAATGGGAGACTTTGCACCGAACTTTGGAGACATTGACTCAAGCCAGCTGCCAAACATGCCAGGGGGTGGTGGCTTTAACCGGGGCGGGGCAGCATCAGGCGGTTTTGCGAGTGGTGAGATTCTTTCAATTGACGATGAGAGTATCACTGTTAAACTTCCCGATGGTGGTTCGAAACTCATCTTTTTCTCGGATGCTTCTGAAATAACGAAATCCACTGAAGGATCCACGGAAGATTTAGGAGCAGGAAAGAATATTACGGTCATGGGCACGAGTAATGATGACGGGAGTGTGACGGCA
>JAUPWK010000072.1 GCA_030916555.1 Patescibacteria group bacterium
TTCAATAATCGGCAAGGCGGTGATCGATCCCCCACCATGCTCTTTGTTGACGCGAGCCGAACGCTCAAGCAAACGAGAGTGGAGATAGAACACGTCACCTGGATACGCCTCACGTCCTGGTGGGCGACGCAACAGCAAAGAAATTTCACGGTACGCCCAAGCGTGCTTACTCAAATCATCATAAACCACCAATACGTCCTCACCCTTGGCCATGAAGTATTCAGCAATGGCACAACCAGCGTAAGGAGCTACGTACAACATAGCCGCTGGATCAGAAGCACCCGCCAAAACAATGGTGGTGTATTCCATGGCACCCGCCTTCTCAAGACGCGTGCGGATCTGGGCAATTTTTGACTCTTTTTGACCAATAGCAACGTACACGCATTTGGTATTCTCCCCTTTCTGGTTCAAAATTGTATCAATCGCAATAGCAGTTTTTCCGGTCTGGCGATCACCAATGATGAGCTCGCGCTGACCACGACCAACCGGGATCAAGGCGTCAATAGCTTTGATACCCGTGTGCATTGGCACACCCACACTCTCACGGCTCATAACACCCGGAGCAATCTTTTCGATTGGCACATACTCAGCACCAACCAAGGCTCCCTTGCCATCAACAGGATTACCCAAAGCATCAACTACGCGACCAACGATCGCATCACTGACTGGAATAGACAAAATACGTCCGGTTGCTCGTACGGTGTCGCCAGCTTTCACGCTGGCAGCATCACTAAGCAAAATTGCACCCGTGGTTTCTTCTTCCAAGTTTAGAGCCACTCCATAAACCCCAGATCCGAAATCCAGCATTTCCTGGCTCTTAACGTTCGAGAGTCCGCTCATGCGGGCCACGCCGTCAGATACAGACACTACAGTACCCACGCGCTCTTCATGGGCGGTGGCTTTAAAAGCCTCTACTTGCTCACGCAAGGCGGCGATGATATCAATTTTTTTTGCCATACTAGGAAAGAAGAGCTTGTTTGAGTCTTGTCAGTGATCCAAGGACCGTACCATCGATTCTCCGTTCATCCATTCGAATGAGTGCACCGCCCATGAGCCGTTCATCTACCACCTCTTGTAATTCTGCACCTTGAGCAAGTTCCTGAAGTATCGTTTTAGTTTTACCGGTCAAAGGATGCGCCGTAGCAATCGTGATTTTGGAAACTCCAAACTTTTCTTTCCAAGCCTCATGAATATCGCGTTCCAAATCACGCCAACGACCAAGCATCCCGCGCTCCGCCAGATAGGCAATTGTTTCTTTCATGAAAAGCTCGAGCTGTGCAGGAGTCTTCCCCTCTGCCTCAGCCACAATCACTCGCGCTAAACCACGCATGCTTTTCTTCATACGTTACGTAAGCTTACGCACCATTTCTTCTGCCATGGATTGCGATTTCTTCTCCGTCAAACCCTCAGTAAGAATTTTTGCTGCCGCCTTGACTGCAATATCGACTAAATCTTTACGGGCAGTCACAAGCATAGCTAAACGCTCTTCATCAAGCTGCTGTTTACCCTTTTGGATAACACGCTCAACCTCGCGCTTAGCAGCCTCAATCATTTCAGTTTTCCGCACCTCCGTATCAGCTACCGCTTTCTCCACAATTGCTTGTGCTTCCTGCCGAGCAGCTTGCACGATTTTCGTATGTTCAGCCTCTGCATCATGCAAACGCTTTTCAATTGCTTCAGCATTTTTCACGCTTTCGGCAATTTTAACTTCACGTTCATCAAGCAAACGCAAGATTGGCTTGTACGCGAAACGCCACAATACCAAGAGTACCAGTAAAAAGTTTACGAGCTGAGCCGCAAACAAATCACCTCGAATCCCAAAAGTATGAATGACGCCGGTCAAACCACCTTCTTCTGCATGAACTTCAGAAGTGGTTGTTGCCTCTGCTTCGGAGGTTGCCATACGGATGCGTTAAACGAACAAACTAGAGTGTGAAAGCAATGATGAGGGAGTAAATGGCAATAGCCTCAGCGAAAGCCATACCGAGCAACATAGGAACGAAAATCTTTCCTGCTGCTTCTGGGTTGCGGCCGATGCTGTTCATAGCGGCGTAACCAATCAAAGCGATACCAAAGGCTGGTGCAACACCACCTAGACCGATTGCGAGAGCCTTAGCGAGGAGCTGCATGACTTCTGGTGACATATATAGATAATTACTTAAGTCTAAAAGTCGAAAGTTTAAAGTCGAAAGAGATAAACGCTTTAGACTTGTGACTTTGGACTTTTGACCGAGAATGAGATTTCTCCGTCGATTTACCAAACTTGGCAAACCCACGGAGGCACCCCATTAAACATGGGCTACGGCGTGTTCTTTATCATGCGATTCATCCTCATGTCCATGCTCCATGGTTGCCACGGTCATAAACACCAAAACAAGCAGGGAGAATACAGATGCCTGAATTACACCCACGAGAATTTCCAAAAACATAAACGGTACCGGCACCACAAATGACACCAGACTCATCATAACCCCAATCAAAATTTCGCCCGCAAACACGTTACCGAACAATCGTAGTGAAAGAGAAGCAATGCGTCCAAACTCACCCACAATTTCAAGAAGTCCGACAAAAAACTCGATCACAGCTACACCAATTGCCACAGGCCCCTTGGACAAAGCTCGGAAAATCCCACGAACGTTTACAAATTTGCTGAAATAATTCGCAAAGCCGATTGCCTGAATACCTGCCAGCTGTACCGCAATCACTGAAAAGGCGGCTAGGGCCAGCGTCAGGTTCAAATCTGAAGTGGCTGGACGTAAAAGTGGAATAAGTTCCAGCTCGCCGTGGACGGTCTCATAAAAACCAATCGTCCCGGTACCTGGCAAAAGTCCCAACCAGTTGTTCGCAAGAATAAACAAAAACAGTGTCGCCACTAACGGGAAAAACAAACGGGTCTTTTTTCTATCCCCGGTAACTTTATCAAACTCACCAAGCATGGCTTCAATCACGGCCTCAAAAACGTTGTGAACACCGCGTGGAACTAATGACGTGCGACGAGAGGCGATAAGTGCAATCACTACAAAGACACCGGTAACAATCCAGGCATTCAGCATGGCATTTGTGACTGGAAAATTTGCCAAGTGAAAAATAGGTTCAGCTGCCAGTGCCGCTCCGAGCACCGGGTACTTTCGTGTCTGTGAGTTGTTTATACTCTCTGCCATAACGTTGTACCTTGTTAACTACCGCACTCATACTGAGAATGAAGACAACGACCAGACTGACGAAAAAAATCAGTTGTTCGTAAGCAATATCCCTATACGTTGTCCGCAAGAGCACAGCCAGCAGTCCGGGAATCATTAATGTCCCCGTAATGTCTGCCATGGCCTTAAATGCAAACACGTAATACGGTCGCAGGTCATTTTCAGCCATAAAACCGCTCAAAGTATACGCCTCCCCAGGAGGAGCGTCAAGAAAAGCCGTGTAAAAAGAAAGAGGCCGGCCCCACGTAGTGGGGTCAGCCTCATAGCGAGCAGTTACAAGAGAGCCCGCTCACGCCCGAGTCGCTTCAGGTGCTGTTCGACGTTCTTGCGCGCGGCAATAGCCTGGTCGGCCTGAAGCTGCGCTGTCTTCGCCGCCTCTTTTACGCGCTCGAGCTCGGCAGTGGCCGCGGTCATCCGCTCGTCGATTTCACGTCGCCGCAATTCCCGTTGACGGCTTTGCTCCGCCTCCTCCAGCCGCCGAGCCTTGTCTTTGGTCACGAGCTCGATGAGCGTATCGCGCTCCAGTTCCAGGCGGTGGATGCGCTCCGCAATGCCATCGAGCTCAGCTTCGCTCATCGCTCGGATCAGATCCGGCACATCACGCAGATCGCCGATGTCGAGGACATCGTACAGGTCTTGCGGTCGAGCCGGGGACAAGACCGCCGGCTCCTGATTCGCGATGGTGGGTGGCGATTGCACGATCCGCTCACCCGAAGGGGCTACCAGCTGGTAGCCGAGGCCGTGCAACAACACCAGGTAGTTGGCCCGACACCGCGCGGCAGTGACCGGCGGCTGGTCGCACTTGTCGTTGTAGGCGTCGCGCAAAAGCTCCGCCCCTTCGGGATCGCAGACATGTACGGCCAGACCGAAATCATCCGGGCAGAGCACGACACCATGGTTCAGGAGAAACCGGTACAAATCATCCCGTTCTCCCTTCACCTTGTACCCGCACCCATTCAAAACGCCCATGACGGCGTTCTTGTCCGGATACCCGCGACGCGGCTGCTCCGAAAGCAGCGCCGTGATCACCTGCGGCAAATTCGTCGGACGGGTCCCCGTCAGGCTGTACCGCGTAGTCCGCGGGCCACGCCCGGGGGACCCCGAAACGAACCTATCTCCCTCACTTTTCGCCTTCACCATGACTGTCTCCAGAATGGCCAGGATTGACCATAAAATCGCTAAGATAAAAAAAGAACGTAAGTAAGAGCTTACGTTCGAAATTCAATTTTGTCAATGACACAACGGTCTAGAAGGATAAACCAAAAAGCTGTTTCGCATTCGCCGTTGTCACTCGTGCCACCTCTTCAAGCGACACGCCTTTCAACTCAGCAATCTGTTGAGCGATGTGTTTTACAAATTGAGGTTCATTTCGTTTGCCTCGATACGGTGCCGGCGTCAAATAGGGAGCATCAGTTTCAATCAGAATCTGTTCAAGTGGCACCGCCCGAGCCGCCTCCATGACATTCTTTCCAAAAGTCACGATCCCGGTGAATGACACGTAAAAATCAAGCTCGCGGTACAGCGCCGCTTCTTCAGCTGTACCTGTAAAACAATGAATGACACCGCGACGCGCCAAACCACCTCGAGCAATCTCCTCCCGTATTAATTCTGCCTGATCAGCATGCGCATCACGACAATGAATAACAACTGGCTTATTCACTTCTGTAGCAAAACGCAATTGCTCACGCGCTTGGTCTTTCTGGTCCTGTTTCAAAGCTTCGAGATCAACTCCCGGAGGAACGCGGTAATAATCCAAACCGAACTCCCCAACCGCAACAACCTTTGGATGTTTGGCGAGTTCACGATAATAATCCCAATCAAACCGCTCGGCTCGCGTCTTGATGTGCGCCGGTCCATCACCCGGCGCTACTTGCTGACCAGGCGCCAACTCATTGTCATCAAAAAATTCTTGGGCATGAAGGTGGTTCGGGTGGAGTCCAATCGTGCACCACACGCCAGCATACTTCTCCGCAAGCGCAATGCCATTCTTGCTTGTCGTGGACTGCGTGCCTACCGTAATCATGCCAACTCCGGCATCAAGTGAACGTTGCACCACCTCATCCATGTCAGCGTTGTAGGCCTGAAAATGAACATGGCAGTGAGTATCAATAAATTTCAAATCCATACTTAACGCAAAAGACCCGCGGTTTTTTCAATCCCAACTGCGACATGCACCAACTGAGCTTGCAAGAATGTCTGGCGAACAGTACCGGCGGGAAAATACGTAGAGCTGACATAAGCAACCAGCCCTATAAACACTGCCGCCTGTACTACCCCAAGCACCGTTCCAAGTAAACTATTAATTAAGCCAACAAACGGGATAATCGATAACAACTTTCTCACCAAATCAAGTGCAGACACAATTAAACGAAGCAACTGACTGATAAGCACAGACAGGACCAAAAACGTTCCAACAAAAATGACTGGATTGCGTGTAAGTTCAAAACCCGTCATCTGCTCAAGCCAGGTCACGCCCCAAATTCCAAGAGCAATACTAATCACCAGACCAAGCAAACTCCCGGCCGCCCGAATAAATCCCTGACGATACCCACCGTAGACGAGCAAGAGTGACACAACCGCCAAACACACATCAACAATGAGTGGATTCACAACTTGAGCGTTAGTTATTCTTGCGTGGCCTGATCGCGGCGAGGGAAAAGCGGCTCACCATGGATCAACTTTTCACCAGTATACCGCTTCAAGATCTCCTCTGCAGTAGCCGGAATCACCGGCAATAACGCCTGTCCAATAAATCGAATCATCCCAGCCAGCTCAGACAACGACTTTTTTGCTGCAGCCGGGTCGGTCTTCGCTACCTTAAATGGCTCTTCGCGCTGAATCTTCTCATTCGCTTCAGTCACGACGCTCCAAACAGTATCAATATACGCCTTGAAATCGTAAACCTTCAAAGCTTCATCAAGCTGAACGTAAAGCTCTTGCGGTACATATGGAACATTTTCGACCTGACCGTCAAAGTACTTGTTCGCCATGGCAGCCACACGACCCATCAAGTTACCAAGTCCGTTAGCAAGCTCAGCGTAACGCTCTTCCATTCGAGCCTTTGAGTAATCGCCGTCGGTTCCGTACGGCATCTCACGGAGTAAGTAATAACGAACAGCATCAACACCGTATTCAGCAACAAGCGATTTTGGATCAATGACGTTACCAAGCGACTTACTCATTTTCTGACCATTCACCGTAATAAAACTGTGAATGAAGATCTGCTTTGACATCGGGACACCTGCCGAGAGCAACATACCCTGCCACATAGCAGATTGCTGACGCAGGTTATCAATACCTGCAACCTGAACTCCAGGCCAGAATTTTTCAAAGCTGCCGCCGAGAGGCCAATCGAGAGTCGAAATATAATTCACAAGCGCATCAAACCACACGTACATCACGTGAGCCTCATCGCCAGGAACAGCAACTCCCCACGGCATCTTGTCTTTGAGGCGAGAAATACTAAAATCGTTTAAACCAGCCTTTACAAAGTTCTTAATCTCATTGAATTTTTCTTTAGGGACAACAAAATCAGGCTGAGCGTCGTAATGCTCAAGGAGTGCTTGTTGGTATTTTGACCAACGGAAGAAATAATTCTCTTCGTCGCGTAGCTCAATGTCCATTTTGGGGTGAATTGGGCAACGATTGTCAACGAGCTCCGAATCAGTTTTTTCAAGTTCACAACCCACGCAATACTTGGTTTGATATTGCTTCTTATAAATATCACCGTTCGCATCACAGCGTTTCCAAAATTCCTGAGCAGCTGCAATATGTTTGGCATCTGTGGTCCGAATAAAATTCGAATAGGACAAATTCAAAAGCCCACGCAACTCATCAAACTTAGCAGCGTATTGATCGCAATACGCCTTAGGGTCAATGCCAGCCTCAAGGGCTTTCTTGTAAATCTTTTGACCGTGCTCATCAGTACCGGTATTAAAAATCACCTCTTCACCCTTTAAACGATGCACCCGCGCCAACATATCGGCCTGCACAATTTCAAGCGCAAAACCAATGTGCGGATCAGCGTTCACGTAAGGAAGTGTCGTTGTGATGTAATAGTTGTTCATAGCTCAAGCTTTCGCGCGCCAGATCCTGAACGAAAGTGAAGGATCTATCAAAACGGTTATTTAGGTACTTTCAGTAATTAAATCCTCAAACTTATCTTTCCAGGTCGAATTGAACTGATTGATCAAACCAACTTTTTTCACTCTCGTCCAGCCCTTAAGCTGTTTTTCCCGTAAATATGCTTGATCCTGGTCAGAACAACCCTCGTAGTATACGAGCTTCGTGCATCGATACCGTTGTGTAAAACCAGGAATACTCATTTGACGATGCGACTCAACGCGACTTGGCAAGTCCGTGCTCATCCCGACATACAATGTGCGATGCGAAGCGTTTGTCATGATGTAGACACCGCAATTCATAAGCTGTCCGTTCTCAGAGTCTAGGCGCTCAAGACCCTGAATGCAGATGAATGGTCTATCGAAACAATTATTCAGACGTTCCATTCCCAGTGTTCTAGACCCTTCACTTTCGTTCAGGGTCATGAGCGGTCAGTTTAAATGAAAGATCGATCAAGCTCTCTATTCTGGCGCAATCACGATCACAAACTCCCCCTTTGAACTTGTCGCCTGGATTTGCTGCATCACTTCTTCAGCAGATCCGCGATAAATCGTCTCATGCAGTTTTGTAAGCTCACGACACACAATGAGCTGGCGACCCAACCCCTTTAGCGCCTCAAGTGTCTTATCAATGCGGTGCGTTGATTCGTACAAAACAACTGTATGGCCAATGTCATTGAGCTCTTTAAAGAATGTCTGTCTCCCCTTCTTGTGGGGCGGAAAACCAACAAACGTAAAGCGATCAAGCGGGAGTCCAGAAATCGACAACGCAGCAATGACAGCACTCGGCCCTGGAATTGGAGTAACCGTCACGCCCGCGGCAACGGCGTCAGCCACCAGAAAGCTACCTGGGTCAGAGATAGCCGGCGTACCGGCATCAGTGACAAGAGCAATCTTTTTGCCCTCGGTCAGCATGTCGACGAATTGGCGGCGTTTTAAAGCATCAGTGTGTTCGTGGAACGAGTGGAGCGATGGCCGGAGCTCAAGCGCAGCCATAAGCTTAGCTGTCACCCGAGTGTCTTCACACAAAACCAGATCAACACTGCTAAAAATTTCTCTGGCACGTGCAGTAAGATCGCCCAAATTTCCAATTGGGGTAGCTACGACAAAGAGTTGGCCTGGAGTAATGGACATGTTAGTTAACTTGAAGTGTTTCCCCTTCCGGTGCAGCAGTTTCCGTTGGCAACAAGTCTTCACCGCTCACAGACGTGTTCGGGAACATGGCAAAATGCGCAAACGCATAATGGCGGGTAGATGGCACCTCCGTAAGCGCGGTGCCGCGCAAGTCTCCAGAAATAGCCACGCCCGTCACAGACCACTTAGAACCCGTTTCCTTATCTGTCATCACGTTCTTTTTCTTGTCGTACGTAAATGTCAGGGTCTGGCCATTTACCGTACGATTATAGAAACGAACCGTGTCCCCATCTTCATCAGCAAAAGCTGCAACATTCAAGGCGCTCTCGCCTTCACCTAAAGTAACATTTGGTTCAACCTGCTTGGCTACATTATCTTTCACAAACGTCACCGTGGCATCGGCGTGATCAATGCGGTACACCAAGGCCTTGGGATCAAGACGGCTATACGTGAAGTTGAGTGGGAAATAAACTGTTTTTGACGTTTCGTAATTTGCGTACGGATGACGACCGTAGTCACGAGCAAAGCCCGTATCCGTAGACAAAGCTAAACCGTTTGGATACGCCTCCTTCCAAGCCGACCAGGTCATAACCGTTGACGGGTAGATGTCTAATTTTTGACCAACCGACTCCCCTACAACCGCCTGTCCAGAAGCCTGATCCCAAAGCGTACCGTGCGCATCTACCATGAGCAGAGTATTATTATAGGTTTTTCCTGAATCTTGAAGACTCAAGCGCTCACCCGTGGCGGCATCAGCCACACCTGAATACACAGCCGTAGATCCCGTGAGCGGAGCATACGTGATAATGAGCGGAGTTCCGTTCAACTCATCCTGAACAATTTCATGCCAATTCAAAATCTGAAAGGGATAAAAGTAATTTGCCTGACCAACCGTAACTGCAATTCCCTCCAACTCATCAGCTAATTTCGTATCGGCCGTGGTGATATCCACCATCTTCGGATCATTCAACACTGGCCGGTCCGTGCTTGTCAGTCCGGTAGCGTACACCTCATTTGGCGGCACTAAGTATTTCATTCCGGCATCAATAACCGCAGTCGTGTACACCCCACCTGAAAGCTCTGGCCATTTGCTCGGATGGGAACCCGCTCTGCTCCCCCACATCCGAGAGCCGGCAAAAACCAACATAAAAACGACAACGAGCACGAGTGGCAAAATGTATTTGGCGTGTTTTTTCATAGACAATAAATCCCATTCTTTCTACAGTTTTCGCTAGGTTCCGTCAATATAGAGGATCACAAGCCTGACTTGTAGAAAATCAAGGGCATGTTACCATAGTTAAGCAAAATTCTTCATGTTTTTGAACCTATGATCGCAATTGGCAAGGCTGCTCCAAACTTTGAGAATGTCACCGCTTATCATAAAGGAGATTTCACAAAAGTCAGCCTGTCTGACTACAAAGGTAAATGGTTAGTCTTCTTCTTTTACCCTCGTGATTTTACCTTCATCTGCCCAACTGAACTTAAAGGCTTTGCTAAGCACAAAGAAGACCTTGCAAAACTTGGTGCAGAAGTACTCTCCGCTTCAACCGACTCAGAGCATAGTCACAAAGCCTGGTTTGAACGTGATCTCCCCCAGGTCGATTACCCAATCTTGGCCGACACCACCCAGCGCGTCTCTAAGGACTACGGCATCTTGGATGAAAACGACGGCTCATCACAACGCGGTCTGTTCATCATTGATCCAGACGGAATCGTTCGTTACGTCGTGGTCTCTGCAGGTTCAGTCGGCCGTTCAGTTAAAGAAGTACTACGTGTCCTTGAGGCCTTACAATCTGGCGAGCTCTGCCCAGTAGAATGGGAGCCAGGTCAAGAGACTCTCGGCAAAGCCTAAAACAACCTAAATAAAAATGACCCGTAATCCACGGGTCATTTTTATTAAGTTCTGACACCTCGTAAAGAAACACCGGAACGTGACACTTCAAAGGTCTGCGTTAAACCATGTTGACGAGCCGCGGTCACAAGATCGTCGCCCTCTATGAATACGACATTGCGCTCCTGAGTATCTTCCGCAAGCTTTGAGGCAATATTCACCGGTGAACCAGCCAAGTCCTCGAGACCGCCGCCCATGCTAAATACAAGCACCTCTCCCTTTGAAACTGCACAGTTAGCTACAAAGCCACGATTTTTCAAGGTAAGACTGAGCGCAAGCGTCAAATCAACCGCCTCTTGGTCACTGTCACAAGTAATAATTGCTAATGCGCCGTTTGATTTAATGATGTTGCAGGTAAAATCACGGGTTACCGTGTGTACAACCGTGTTCGTCGCGACACGATACGCAAACCCATCCAGCAAACGAGGTGTATCGACATGGAAAATACGTACCAAAACCACACTCTTTATACGAACGCGTTCACGGTGCAGTGTTTGCAGTGCTGCACTGTCTTGAATATCAAGCCTGAGTAAGGCATCGAAAAATCCCTGATCAAACGGGGCCGGATAATACACATCACTTCCCACTTGACCAACGTTCGTCAGGTGATCATGCGCAAGTACATTCATTTGTCCCCTTCGCTCAAGCACTTGATCAAATGGTGCCTGCAAATCAGCCTTCACGGCATCGGAGACGATAATTTCTCGAGCTTTTGATTCATCCTCAGTAAAGGCCTCAATAACGTCGGCATCAGCGCCGTACAAACCCCCACCAATCTCGTAAGCGGTTCCTTTGTGTAATCCAATGCCAACCTGAAGTGGGAGTGATTGCATTGCTCTTTGAGCTGCCACCATCTGCGCGACTACAAGATTCGGATCAATAGCATCTGCGTAGAACATTTGCGTGTTATCAGCCGCCCACAACCCAATCGCCTGACCGCCAATCAGTTTGCCGTACGCGTGAATGATTTCTTTTGGCTGACTCACGATCTTCATGACCTCAATTAAAGATCGACGAGCACTCAATTTTGATAACCCAGCAGCATCAGAACACACCATCACGCCTGTGCGCACAAACGGGGCTAAAATTTCATCGTGAGCTGCTTGAGTTTTTGGGCTCTCGACCCACTTCTGAATAATCTCAACCGGAATCGGACCGGCAATATCCTGAGAAACATCTGCCAAAGCTGGCATGATACGTTGGAGATCCATAGAAACGAACAGGCTTAGTAATGCTCAACAAAATCAACGAGCGTACGGACTCCATGTCCAGTGCCACCTTTGCCAAGGTACGAACTCATGGGTCGCTCCGCAAAGGCTGGACCGGCAATATCTAAATGCACCCACGGCTTCCCCTCCACAAACTCCTGCAAGAATAATCCGGCAGTCAATGATCCACCGTAACGCGATGTAGGAATATTCCGGAGATCGGCAATGTCAGAATTGATCTGGTCACGATACCGAGCTTCAAGCGGAAGCTCCCACATTTTTTCACCCGCACGTGCCGCGGCCTCAAGCACTTGGCGTCCCAAGACTTTATCGTTCGTCATGAGACCCGTGATCTCCTCACCAAGTGCTACCACACAGGCGCCGGTCAAAGTAGCCAAGTCGATCATTGCGTCCGGCTTCTCTTTCAGGATATACGTCATGGCGTCGGCCAAAGTTAATCGACCTTCAGCATCAGTGTTCAGAATCTCAATCGACTTCCCATTTGAGGCGTGCACAATATCTCCCGGCCGAATCGACGTACCGGATACCATATTCTCTGTAGCCGCAATCACGCCGTGAATGTTAACGCGTGGCTTAAGCCGAGCGAGCGTAGCAAAAAAACCAATCACCGCCGCTGCTCCAGCCATATCACATTTCATGCTCATCATGGCGTCAGCCGGTTTAAGCGACAATCCGCCCGAATCAAACGTCACACCTTTGCCAACAACTGCCAAAGACTTTTTGGTTGGGCGAGGCGAGGTATACGTAAGGTGAATGAACTTGGGTTCATGATGCGCGCCTTGTGCTACAGCAAGATAAGCTCCCATCTTAAGCTCTGCACACTCCTCACGATTCAAGATTTTAATACTCACCGTACCATTTGATGCTTCAGCGATCTTGCGTGCAGCTTCGGATAAATGTGCTGGTGTCATTTCCTGAGCGGGCGTGTTCACCAGATCGCGAGCAATGGTGACTCCATCCAAAACAGTTTGAGCATGCTGCACGCGCTTACGCATAGCCGCAACCATGCGTGCATCGGCCGCCAAAATATCAATCGTACCAAGTTTTTTATCTGGATTACCTTTTTTATAGGTCTCAAAGGTGTAGTCAGCTAACAAGGCCGCGGTTGCCAAAGCCTCTGCCGCATCTTCTTTAAAATCTTTTTGCGTCAAGTCAATCGCAATGGTACGCAACCCTCGGCGCTTGGCAGTGGTAACCATGATTCCTGCGGCCTCACGTAATCCGCTCACAATCTGCTCCCGCTTCTTCTCCCCCACGCCAACCAAAAGTACATCGTCAGCATTAGAACCAGCCGGGACGGGCAATAACAACGATTGTCCGAGCTTACCGGAAAAATCCAAAGCCTTGGCTGCCTTCATGGCGCGCTTTTGCAAAGCTTCGTCAAAAGACTTCAACTGTTTGCTCTCAAATTCGCCCTGGGCGAATACGGGAATAACTAATAACTCTGCCCCGCTATCAAACAAACCACCTTTGGTTACCGTAATCGTCATACGAGATCTTTTTCAATCAGAGTTACAATTGCGTCAATGTCAGCATGGGTAACGCCAGACAACCACACATTGTCTGGGGTGATCATGATATTTGGCCCAAAATCACACTGACCGAGACAGCTACTTTGGACTACCCGCACCGGGAGCTGCTTTTCCTTACAGATCTTCTTAATTGTGTCCTTAAACTCACTGCCGCCCTGTGGACCACAAGAAATTCGCCCATCGGTGTGGATATTGCCACACACCAGGATAATCTTCTTATAAGGTATACTTTGGATGTTCATAGACGATCAGATTGACGAAAAGCCTAGTCTTAGGCATACTACGCCGTATCGTTATCGATATCAAACATAAAGATATCCGTCAGACCAAGATCTAAATTTTCAGCAAAATATGCCAACACGTCATCATATTTCACGAAAGAGCGCGAACGAGCGTTTTGCCGTGAAGCGCAAAGAGGCCGAATTTACCCGCCGCAAGAACAAGGCTAAGCGCCTTGCAAAACTTGAGAAAAAGGCAGCTAAGTAGTGAAAAAACCGCCCAAGACTTGATTGTCGGGCGGTTTTGTGTTAGACTAAGATATCCTTTTGCCTCAAGATCAGCGCAAATTCATCGGGTAGAGCCTTACGGCTCACCCACGGCATGAATGAGCGGTACATATTGAGACAAGAGGTTATAACTCTTGTTTTTTATTTTATGGAAGCGTTAGCTATTGTTCACCCCGTTACCAATACCCCCATGGGCACCCTGCCCCGCGCCCAGGCCATTCAGGAAGGCGCCTGGTGCCGATCCACAAACGTCTTTGTTATGAATAGCAAGGGCGAAATTTTGTGTCACCAACGATCCCTTGGAAAGGAGCGTATGCCTGGCGTTTGGTCCACCCACCTTGGTGGCCACGTAGGTGGCGATGAAAGTTACGAAAGTAATGCCCAGAAGGAATTAACTGAGGAATCCGGAATCGTCGTTGATGCAAACGCGCTCATTCCATGGCGAACCACCAAACTCGAAAAAGCTCATCTCTGGGTTAAGGAATTCGTCGTGCACGTCGATAAGGACATCAGCGAGCTCATCCCACAACCAGGAGAAGTCGAGTGTTTTGCCTGGATGTCACCTGAAGATATCTTGAAGGCCGCCGGCACTGATGACAAAAATTGGTGCGCCGGAACCCACAATTTCATGGTGGAGTATCACTGCCTCCGTGCTGCCCTCACCGCTTCTCGCGTTCAGGCGCATCTGTCTACGGGAGTCGATCTTCACACCTGGCATCCCCTCGAGCCACAATCATAGCCTTACGGCTATTTTTGTTTACCCTGAGGTTCAGTGTTTGTGTTAAACTGCGAGAGCTATGAATACTCGCTTTCTCACCTTACTTGCAGCCATTCTCGTCTTAGGTGCGGGATGCGCCAAAACACCCGAGCCAATTGTTTTGCCCGATCAACCCGGTCACGAATCCGTACCGCTGGGCGGAGAAATAGACATTACCACAGCTCAAATCGTTAAAGAGGCTACAGTGAACGAATTTGCTCGTTGTACGCTTGATTTATCCTATCCAAATTTTGCAGCCGAACAACTCGACCCGGTACAGCAGTTACAGATTGAACACGAGATCGCTCATTTCTTAGCAACAAGTCTAAACGCCACCACCGAAGTAGATACACCTGCAGATATTGAACCCATTGCTGAAACCTACGTACATGATTGTGAGGCAGAGATCAGTGATGAATACGAATATTTACGTGACGCTGGTGAAGAGTTATTCATGAACCTAAAACACAGCCTTGAAACCGACTACACCGTTACCATGAATAGCCAACAGCTTTTGAGTATTGAGCTTGATGAATTCGCTTATACAGGCGGAGCACACGCCAATCAAAACAGCGCCTTCATCAATGCCGATCTGAATACGCACAAGCTCCTCACCCTTGGCGACATTATTGATTCGGCCCACTTGAAAGCCTTTACGCAGCTAGA